>CAZLEC010000937.1:0-1647 GCA_964558245.1 uncultured Burkholderiales bacterium
TTCTTCGCCTGTTGCTCCTGGCGAACGGGCAGTTCCTGCGCCGACAGGAACTCCTCGACGACATCTGGGGTGTCGACTCGGGTGTTGATCCGTCCATTCTTGATATCTACGTCCGCCGGTTGCGCGCGAAGTTAGACCCGTGCGAGGTCGAGAACGTGCGCGGGTTCGGGTATCGGATCGTCGCGAATTGAGCCGGTTCTTCGGCGGTGTCCGCGGCCGGGTGATGTTGACGGTCATTGCCGTCAGCGCCGCGTTGTTTTCCGTCCTCGGCACAGCCGGGTTTCTGCTGATCGCGAATAGCGGGCACGATGCCATCCGGGAGCGGGTGAACGCTGTGATCGACCAGCTCGAAGCGGGCCTGCGCAGCGGTTCGTCGACGGTACAGGTCAGTACCCCGGACGGGGTTCAAGCGATCGTGGCGGCCTCAGCCCGTTCGGTCCCGCCGGCACCCGCGGGGGAGGTCCAAGTCGTGCGCACGGCGACCATCGAGGGCACCACGCTCACGCTCGTCGGTGAGGCTTCGGAAGCACGCCTCGCTGACAGCCTGCACTCGCTGCACCGCGGTCTCTGGCTCGGGATCCCCATCGCGGTAGCGCTCAGCGGAATCATGGCAGGAATCGCGACGGACAAGGCGCTTCGGCCGGTCGGCGATATCACCAACTTGGCTGCGACGATCGACCGTGGCGACGCGCGGTCTCGCGTGCCGGTACCGGATTCCGGCGACGAGGTCGAACAACTCGCGCGGACAGTCAACGCCATGCTGGACCGTATCGGCGAAGGGCTGCTCGCTCAGCGGCGGTTCACGTCCGACGCCGCGCACGAGCTGCGCACGCCGCTCATGGCGCTGCAAGGAGAGATCGAGATCGCCAAGCGATATCCGGACGCCTCAGAAGATGAGTTCTTGGATCGCGCCGCGACGCTCGCGGCTCGCCTCGGCAACCGAGTCGACGATCTCGTGTTGTTGTCGGCCCTGGACGAGTCTCGCCCGATCGACCGAGAACGTGCATCGCTTTACGAGCTGGTGCAGGCAGAAGCGCGTGATGTGTCAGCGGCTATTGAGACCGCCGGAGATGCCGCGATCATCGTCGCGATCGACCGAATGTTGATCGCTCGCGCGATCAGAAACCTGCTCAGCAACGCGATGCGTCATGCCAACAAGACCGTAAGCGCGACCGTTGTCCGCGTTGGCGACCAAGTGTGGCTACACGTCGATGACGACGGACCCGACATCGACCCAGCCCAACGTGCGCACGTCTTTCAGCGCTTCGGTCGGCTCGACGAAGGCCGTTCCGTCGACGCCGGCGGCGCTGGACTCGGACTGGCAATCGTCGCTTCCGTTGCGCGCGCACACGGCGGCGACGTCTCGCTCGACACCAGCCCGCTCGGCGGCGCGCGGTTTTCGCTCTGGCTCCCGGCCAGCGGGAGGGTCGCCGACGATTGAGCCGCCCCGGCACAGCATTTCAGACCGACGAAATGCGGTCGCGATCCGCACCTTCCGGATCGCGACCACACCACGCTCGACCTACCGGAGCGCGCCGATCACGGATTGACGGGTGCTGCACACTCCGCCGCGGTGCCCTCGCGCACAACAACGCTCGGGTCGCTCGAGGTGACCTTGCCGTCAGGGGCGACGATCACCGCGACCGG
>CAZLEC010000938.1:0-1636 GCA_964558245.1 uncultured Burkholderiales bacterium
GCACACAGCGGTTTTCAAGACCGCCCGATTAGGCCGCTCTCGCATCCCTCCGCTCACGAGGCTACCGGCGACGCGAACTCGGATCGGCGTGACTTCGCGGTCGCACAGACCGCTCACTCACGCCGGTCCGGCTCGTTTACTTGCGGGGTTCGACTCGTTCGAAGCCGGTGTAGGGACGCAGCACTTCGGGGACGGTGAAGCCGCCGTCGGGATCCTGGTAGTGCTCGAACAGGAACACGAGGGTGCGGCCGATCGCGCACGCGGTGCCGTTGAGCGTGTGCGCGAGTTGATTGCCGTCGACGGAGCGTACGCGCGTGTTGAGGCGGCGCGCGGAGTACTCGAGATAGTTGGAGCACGAGTGGCTCTCGCGGTAGCGACCCTCCGAAGGGAGCCACACCTCGATGTCGTACTTCTTCGCGGCGGCGGGGCCGAGGTCGCCGGCCGCGACGTTGATCACGCGATACGGCAGTCCGAGATCGGTGAGGATCGACTCCTCGATCGCGACGAGGCGGTCGTGCTCCTCCCACGATTCCGCGGGATCGCAGTACGAGAACATCTCGATCTTGTCGAACTGGTGCACGCGGAAAATGCCGCGAGTGTCCTTGCCGTAGGTTCCCGCCTCCCGCCGGAAGTTCGACGAGAACCCGGCGTAGCGCGCGGGGAGCTCGTCGGGGTCGAGCAGGTCGCCGCGCCGGAGCACCGAGAGCGGCACCTCGCTCGTGCCGGTGAGGAAGAGCTCCCCACCGTCGACCTCGTACACCTGCGCGCGGTCGGTCGGGAAGAAGCCGGCCTCCTCCATCGTGCGCTCGCGCACCAGCACCGGCGGTACGACCGGCGCGAAGCCCTGCTCCACGAGCCGCCGCATCACCCATTGCACGAGCGCGAGCTCGACGAGCACGGCCTCTCGCATCACGTACGCGAAGCGCGAGCCGCTCGCCTCCGCGCCCCGCGCCGAGTCGACGAACCCGATCGCCTCGGCGAACGCCGCGTGATCGAGCGCCGGGGCCTCGGTCGGGCCGCCGATCGTGCGTACGACCGTGAAGTCGTCTTCGCCGCCGTCGGGCACCGACGCGTCGGCCGGATTCGGCAGCTGGATCGCCAGCTCGCGCAGTTGCGCCTCGACGCCCTGGAGCGTCTGCTCCTTCGCCGCGAGCTCTTCTTTGAGTTTCGCCGCGGCCTCGATCTTCGCCGGCCGCTCGTCGGGCGCGGCCTTGCCGATCTCCTTCGACGCCGCGTTCTGGCGGGCGCGCAACGCGTCGACCTCGGTCACGAGCGCACGGTGCGCCTCGTCGGCGGCGACCACCTCGTCGATCAGACCGGGCCGAACGCGTTTGCGCTCGATTCCCCGCCGGTACTCCGGCTCGGCCCGAAGCCGCTTGAGGTCGATCACGCGCTTCCCTCCTAGATCTGCGCGCGCAGCGACTCGACCCAAGCCGACGCCTGCTTCCACGCCTTGCCCACGGCGCGCCGGCGCTCGACCCCGGCCCCTGCGGGCCCGCCGACCGGATACGAGCCGAGGAACTTCACGTCGCCCTGCTTGGCGCGCAGGTTGCGCAACGCGTCGGCCACCACCTCGTCGGACACGTGACCCTCACAGTCGATGAAGAAGCAGTAGTCGCCGAGACCCTGCTTGGTG
>CAZLEC010000939.1:0-1628 GCA_964558245.1 uncultured Burkholderiales bacterium
CATGATGCCGGCGCAGTGGAACGTCATCAGGCGCGCGGCCTGGATGTCCATGTACGAATCGGCGATGAAGCCCTGGATGAACTGCTTGGTCTCCAGCAGACCACCGTGCACCTCCCGGGCCATCGCCCGTTCGACCATCAGGTCGAATGCGCGCCACATCTGCCCGATCGAGTTCATGCAGTGGTAGACGCGGCCGGCTCCGAGCCGGTCCTGTGCTGCCTGATGGCCGCTGCCCCGACTCCCGAGCTGATTGTCGACCGGTACGCGCACATCGTCGTAGATGATTTCGCAGTGGTCGGTCTCGACGCCCCACACGGTGATCCCGCGGACGATGTTCACGCCCGGAGCATCGCGCGGGACGATGATCTGGGTCATGCGGCCGCTCTCGTCGCTGCCGCCCTCGATGTCTTCCGTGCGGCACATGACGATGAAGAAATCAGCACGTTTGCCATTCGAGGTGAACCACTTGTGGCCGTTGATGACCCACTCCTCGCCGTCGCGTCGCGCCGTGGTCTTGAGTGAACGCGGGTCAGACCCGGGCTGGTCGGGTTCGGTCATCGAAAAGCCCGATTCGAACGTGCCATCGATGAGTGGAAGCAGCCACTTGCGCTTCTGCTCCTCGGTGCCGTACTTCACCAGGATCGTCTGGTTGCCGGAGTTCGGCGCGACGACCCCGAAGAGCGAGGCCGCACCGATCGCGTACGCGAGTACCTCGTTCATGTAAGCCAGCTCGAGGAAGTCGAGGCCGGCACCGCCGTACTCGACCGGCAAGTGCGGGGCCCAGAGGCCCGCCTGTTTCACAACCCCTTTGATGTGGTCGCGCAGCTCGCGCGCCTGCTCGAGATCGTTCGAGGTGAGCCGCGTGTTCATGTAGCGCGCCCACAACAGATTCTCGTGCGGGAGAATCTCCTTGTTGACAATCTGAGCCGTCAGCGCGCGAACCTCGTTGACACGCTCGGAGACCATCGCGATGGGCTGCACGTTCATGAGCATTGACGCCACGCTTCCCTGGGTCTGCTTCGGACTGGTCTTACGTCGCCCCGGGCGGACGACGGTCGTCTCGTTGGTCGCCGAGCCGGTCGATGGCAGCAGCTTGTGCGGTGATTGCCTCGGCAACGCGATCGATCGCCTCGACAACTCGGTCGGCCTGCAGTTGCTCCTCCGCCACGAGCCGGGCGAGCCAGAAGCGCAGAAGACGCGCGACCGAGTAACGGGCGAAGAGGACGGCGCCCATGAGCACCAAAGCCACGCCGAAGATCCCGCCGGAGATGATGTAGGGGATCTCCTGGTAGACGTACTTGGTACCGGAAGCGCCCCACCAGCCGAGGCCGATGACGGCGAGCCCGATGACGGGGATGACAATCCCGGCGCGATACAGCCGGCGCTCGAGGCGTTCCGACTGGTTCGATACGTTCAACTCGCGCACGCCGGCCGAGAAGCGATCGACCCGTTCCGATGTCTTCTTCGGCCCGCCCGCCGGTTCCTGCTCGCTCATAGATTCGCTCCCAGGTAGGCCGACTCCAACTCGGCTTCGAGCTCGCCGGGTGGACCCACGGCGGTGACCGTGCCCCGAGCCATCACCACAGCGACATCGGCGACACCGAGCACGATGCGCGCGAATTGCTCGA
>CAZLEC010000940.1:0-1627 GCA_964558245.1 uncultured Burkholderiales bacterium
ATCGCGCAGCACGGCCCGCCGCGCGAGTGCGTAGTCCGTGACGCTGGGCACGGCGGTCAGTGTAGAGGTGTCACGCGCCGCCTTCGAGAGGGTCTTGGGCGGCTCCGGGAAGGTCTCGGCCGCCCGTCGCGGGGTCCCTGCAGTTGTCGTCGCCGAGATCGGGCCGCCGCGATCGCGCGCCCTCCGTGCGCGATATGCTTGCCTCGATATATCGGTTCGATATATCGTGCCACAATCCGGTCACCACGGGCCGGTCCGTTCCCCCCTCCGGAGTACGCCCGTGCTCGAGCTCGCCGTTCTCGGATTGCTCTCCGAGCAGCCACTCCACGGCTACGAGTTGAAGAAGCGCCTCTCGGAGACGCTCGGTCCGCTCTGGGGGATCTCGTTCGGCTCGCTGTACCCGGCGCTCCGGCGTCTCGAACGCTCGGGCGCCATCGAAGCCGCCGACGCTCCCGGAGCGGCCCCGGGCGGCATCGTGGCCACCGGCTCGCTCAAGGGCGATCTCGCCGCCGCGCGGTTGCGCCGCCGGCCGCGATCGGGCCTGCGCACGCGCAAGGCATATCGCGTCACCGAGGCCGGCGAGCAGCTGTTCGTCGAGCTCCTCGCCGACGAGACCGCCGACGACGAGCGGACCTTCGCGCTGAAGCTCTCGTTCTGCCGTCACCTCGGCGCGGCCGAGCGGCTCGCGTTCCTCGAGCGCCGCCGTGCGCAGCTCACCCAGCGCCTCGCGAAGACGCGCCGCAGCCCGGCGCGCAGCACTGATCGCTACACCCGGTCGCTCCTCGAGCACCGAGCCCAGTCCACCCAGCACGATCTCACGTGGATCGAGGAGCTGATCGCGCAAGAGCGCGATGCGACGCTCCACGACCGCACAGAAGGAGCAACGGCATGAGCGATTCCCCCACCACGTCATCGGGCCGGTCGGGCCCGGACCGCAAGAAGGTTCGCGTCGCGATAGCCGGCGTCGGGAACTGCGCGAGCAGCCTCGTACAGGGCGTCGAGTTCTACCGCGGCGCCGATCCGGCCGAGCGCGTACCCGGCCTCATGCACGTCGAGCTCGGCGGCTATCACGTCGGCGACGTCGAGTTCGTCGCCGCCTTCGACGTCGATGCCGACAAGGTCGGCCTCGACCTCGGGAAGGCGATCTCGGCGAGCATCAACAACACGATCAAGTTCGCCGAAGTCCCCGACCTCAACGTGCTCGTGCAGCGCGGTCCCACGCTCGACGGCCTCGGGAAATTCTACCGGGAAGTCGTCGAGGAGTCACCGGCCGACCCGGTCGACGTGGCGCAGGCACTGCGCGACGCACGCGCCGACGTCCTCGTGTCGTATCTCCCGGTCGGCTCCGAGCAGGCGCAGCGGTACTACGCGCAGGCCGCGATCGACGCGGGCGTCGGCTTCGTGAACGCGATCCCGGTGTTCATCGCCAGCAACCCCGAATGGGCGCAGAAGTTCACCGACGCGGGCGTACCCATCGTCGGCGACGACATCAAGAGCCAGGTGGGCGCGACGATCACCCACCGTCTGCTCGCGCGTTTGTTCGAAGACCGCGGGCTGGCGATCGACAACACGTACCAGCTCAACTTCGGCGGCAACATGGACTTCAAGAACATGCTCGAGCGCGAGC
>CAZLEC010000941.1:0-1620 GCA_964558245.1 uncultured Burkholderiales bacterium
GGCGCGGTGTCGATGATGCTCTACGGCTGGCGCGAGCGCGAAGAGGTGCTCCGCTACCTCGAGTACGTCACCGGCTTGCGCATGAACCACAACTTCATCCGGCCGGGGGGCGTAGCCGCCGACCTCCCCGACGGTTGGCAGGAGCGCGTCCTCGAGCTCTGCGACACGGTCGAGCACGGTGTGAGCGAGTACGACGAGCTGCTCTCGGAGAACCCGATCTGGCGTGAGCGCACCGTCGGTATCGGGCTCATCACCACCGAGGAGTGCCTGGCGCGCAGCATCACGGGACCGATCCTGCGCTCGACGGGATTCGCGTGGGATCTCCGGAAGGCCCAGCCGTACCTCGCGTACGACGAGGTCGACTTCGACGTGGTCTACGGCGCCAACGGCGACGTGTTCGACCGCTACCGGCTGCGGCTCGCGGAGATCTTCGAGTCGATCAAGATCGTGCGGCAGTGCGTCGAGCGCATGCCGGCCGGCGACTACCGCGTCCAGGACAAGAAGCTCACGCCTCCGCCCCGCGCGCGGATCGACGAGTCGATGGAGGCGCTGATCCACCACTTCAAGCTCTTCACCGAGGGATTCAAGGTGCCCGCGGGCGAGACGTACCTCTCGATCGAGTCACCGCGCGGGGAGATCGGTTGCTACATGGTGAGCGACGGTTCGGGGAAGCCGGTGCGCATGCACATCCGCGGGCCGTCGTTCTACAACCTGCAGAGCATCGAGCCGATGGGTACCGGCAGCCTCGTGGCCGACGCGATCGCGATCGTGTCGAGCGTCGACCCGATCATGGGCGAGGTCGACCGATGAGCTTCTTCACGGAGCCCAATCGAGTGCGCGCGAAGGAGATCGTGGCGCGCTATCCGCGGCCCAAGTCGGCGATCCTGCCCCTGGCCCACCTCGCCCAGGACCAAGACGGTTGGCTGAGCGCGGCGGCCATGGACGAGATCGCGTAGCTCACCGAAGTGACCGCCGCGGAGGTGCAGGGCACCTGCTCCTTCTACACGATGTTGAAGCGCCGACCGTGCGGCAAGTTGGTCGTGTCGGTGTGCACCAACGTGACGTGTCTCGTGACGGGCGGCCCCGAGATCCTCGAGCATCTCGAGGAGCACTACGCGACCGATCCCGAGGTGACGGTGGAAGAGGTCGAGTGCCTCGCCGCGTGCGGCGGCGCCCCTTCGATGCAGGTGAATTACGAGTTCCACGAGAAGCTCACCGCGGAGACCGCGCAGGGAATCGTCGACGAGTACCGCACCGGCTCGCGCAAGGCGCGCACGATCTCCGGATCGGTGGTGCAGCCATGATCGATCAGGAATTGAGGATCGTTACGAAACGGCTGCACGAGCGGCCCGACGATTCGTGGACGATCGACGGCGCGCTCGCGAGCGGCGCCTACGAGACGTTGCGCGCCGTGCTGGCCAAGGGCGATCCCGCCGACGTGCAGGAGCAGGTGAAGGCTTCGGGCCTGCGCGGCCGCGGGGGCGCCAACTTCGCGACCGGACAGAAGTGGTCGTTCCTTCCGGCCGACCTCTTCCCGCGATACCTCGTGGTGAACGGCGACGAGGGTGAGCCGTCGACGTTCAAGGACCGCATGCTCGTGGAGCGCGATCCGCACCAGCT
>CAZLEC010000942.1:0-1619 GCA_964558245.1 uncultured Burkholderiales bacterium
TCGGGGGTCATCGAGAACATCATCTTGTCGCGGAGGATCCCGGCGTTGTTCACCAGCACGTCGAGGCGGCCGAACGCGTCGAGCGCGGTGCCGATGATGTTCTTCGCGCCTTCGTAGTCGGTCACGCTGTCGTAGTTGGCGACGGCCTCGCCGCCGCGCTTGGTGATGACGTCGACCACCTCGTCGGCGGCCCGCTTGTCGGAGCCCTCCCCGGTGACCGACCCGCCGAGGTCGTTGACGACGACCTTGGCGCCGTGCGCAGCGAGCTGTACCGCTTCGCCGCGGCCTACACCATTGCCCGCTCCGGTGACGATCGCCACCTTGCCGTCGAGCATGCCCATTTGCGCGGTCCCCCTCGGTGAAAGAAAACTGACGTGAGCGTCACCGTAGCGCGAGGAGTTCGCGTCTTGCCAAGCCCGGGAACCCAGGTCAAGGCCGCGCGACGACGGCCGGGAGGACCACCACGATGACCGTCGACACAAGTGTGATCGGGAAGCCGACGGGCGCGTGGCGCGTCGTGCTCGACCGGGCGGTGCTCGCGAACTTCGCCAAGTCGGTGGGCGACACGAGCGCCGTGTACCAACGCGAGGAGGCCGCGCGGGCCGCCGGTCTCGCCGCGGTTCCGGCCCCGCCGACCTTCACGTTCGCGGCGCCGTACTGGAGCGCGTTCCGCGCCGACGAGCAGCCGGCCGACCCCACCGGCGGCGCCGGCAACCCGATGCACTCGATCATGGGTGATCTGTTCGCCAAGGGCGCGCTGGTGTTGCACGGCGAGCAGGAGTTCACGTTTCACCGCACTCCCGTGGCCGGCGACGTGCTCGACGGCCTGCAGACGATCACCGACATCTACGAGAAGGAAACCGACAGCGCGCACATGACCTTCGTGGTCATGGAGACGGTGTGGTCCGACGCGGCGCCGGCCGGCCCGAAGCACGGCGAACCGGTCGTGACCGAGCGATTCAACCTCATTGCCCGCCTGAAGAAGTAAGGAACGCGCATGGGACGCCTCCAGGACAAGGTCGCGATCATCACCGGCGCCGGGCAGGGGATCGGCCTCGCGTACGCCGAGCGGTTCCTCGCCGAGGGTGCGAAGGTCGTGGTGGCCGAAGTGGTGGAGGAGCGCGCCGACGGCGCGATGAAGGCACTCGAAGGCAAGGGCGACGCGATCTTCGTCAAGACCGACATCTCCAACCCGGAGTCCGCACAGCAGTGCGTCGACGCGGCCGTCGAAGCCTTCGGCACCGTGCACATCCTCGTGAACAACGCCGCGCTCTACTACGACATCGACAACTTCGACACGAGCTTCGAGTACCTGCAGCGCGTCACCTCGGTCAACCAGCACGGCGCGTGGCTCATGACCCGCGCCGCGGCGCCGGTGATGGCGAAGCAGCACTACGGCCGCGTGATCAACCAGTCGTCGGGGGCCGCGTACGCCTACATGTTCCCCGCGTTCGGCGACGATTTCGGCGGCCTCGGCAACTACAGCTACTCGATCACGAAGTGGGGCATCGTCGGGCTCACCAAGTTCATGGCGGCCCAGCTCGGCAACTGGAACATCACCGTCAACTGCATCGCGCCCGGCGTCACCATGACCGAGGCGACCAAGAAGATCGTGCCCG
>CAZLEC010000943.1:0-1612 GCA_964558245.1 uncultured Burkholderiales bacterium
CCGTAGAGCGGGAAGAAGTGGTCCCACACCCAGATGCTGTCGACCTCGAGCGCGTCGGCGGCTCGCCACGCGGCGCGCAGGTCCTCGGTGGTGGTCGCTTGCGGGTGCAGCTGCACTCCGACCTTGAACTTGGGCATCGGTGCTCCTCTGCCGGGCCTCGCGTCCGACTCGGCGGCGCGCAGGCTACTGATCGCGCAGCTCGACCCGGCGTCCGCCGTCGCGCAACACGATCGTCGCCTCGCCGGCGAGCAGCCGTTTGATGGGCGCGCCCACGAGGTCGGCCCGCCAGCCGGTCGCGATGCGGCTCGGCGCACCGTGCAGCAGCTGCGTGAGGTCGGCCCGGGTTGCGAGCACGGCCGGATCGAGATCGAGCTCCGAGGCCCGCTGCGCGAGCCAGGCGCCGATGACGGTGACCGCGGGCGCGAGCGCACGATCGATGTGATCCGACTCCGGCATCGCCACCGAGCCCGGCTCGAGGGCGAGGCCGGTTGTGATCGCCCCGAGCAGCTCGTCGGTCGCGCCGTCGCGCAACGCGCGTCCGTCGACGCCGCGAATCGCGGTGAGCTCCTCGCGGGTGCGTGGGGGCCGGCTGACGATGCCGATGAGCGCGAGATCCGAGAGCACGAAGCGAGGGGGAACGTCGAGGCGGGCCGCGGTGCGCTCTCGCCAGGCGCCGACTTGTTGCGCCACACCGCGGGATCGTCCGCGCAGTTGGCGCGCGCCTTTCATCCGCCACCACGCGACATCGGGCTCGGGCCGGGTGCGGACGCGCAACCGGCGCTCCTCGCACTCGTCGGTCGCCCAGTCGAGGCGGCCCATCGGTTCGAGCCGCGCGACGAGCACGTCTTGCAGCGCGAGCAGGTACTCGACGTCGGCCGCGGCGTAGAGGCGTTGGTCGACCGTCAACGGTCGGCGGGTCCAGTCGGTGAGGCGGTCGCCCTTCGTGAGCCGCACGTCGAGCAGCCGCTCCACGAGCGATGCGAGCGAGGGTGCGCCCATGCCGATGAAGCCGGCCGCGACCTGCGTGTCGAAGAGCCTGGTCGGGAGCCGTCCGCAGGCGCGTTCGAGGATCGCCAGGTCCTGCTCCGCCGCGTGCGCGACCATCACGCCGGGCCCGGCGAGGATCTCCGAGAACGGCGCGATGTCGACGTCGAACGGGTCGATGAGCGCGACGCCGCCGGGCCACGCCACTTGCACGAGCGCCAGGCGGGGCCAGTAGGTGCGCTCACCGTGGAACTCCGTGTCGAGGGCGTACCGAGGCTCGTCGCGGAGCGACCTGACCAGGTCGGCGAGCGCCTCGGCATCACCGACCCAACGGGGTTCCATGGCTCCAGCATGCCGCGGCTCGGCCGTCTCCGGGCGGTCCGGCCGCCGGTCGCGGTTGAGGCGCGGGCTCAGATGCCCGCGACCGCGGCGCGCACCGCGCCGAGCCGTTCGAACGAACCGAGCACTTCCTCGTGGTCGTCGGCCAAGTGCCGGATGATCACGTCGGTGCAGCCGAGGGCGCCGAGGTCGGCGAACGCGGCGGCCACCGCCTCGGGGCCACCGACCACCGGGTCGGCCGGATCGAAGCCGCGGTACCCACGCTCGACGATCGGCCCGGCGACCCGCC
>CAZLEC010000944.1:0-1612 GCA_964558245.1 uncultured Burkholderiales bacterium
GGTCGCGGCCGAGTTGCAGACGGTCGAGCGTTACGTCGTGATCGGCGACGGCGACACGTCGGCGTTGGAGTCGGTGGTTCCCGACGCCGAGATCCTTCGCTATCACGAGCTGCTGGCGGCGGAGTCGCCGGAGTACGACTGGCCCGAGATCGACGAACGCCAGGCGGCCGCGCTCTGTTATACCTCGGGCACGACCGGCAATCCAAAGGGTGTCGCCTACTCGCATCGCTCCGCCTACTTGCACTCGCTCGCGGCCACGACACCCGCCGCGCTCAACTTGTCGGAGCGCGAGCGCATCCTCACCATCGTGCCGATGTTCCACGCCAACGCGTGGGGCATTCCGTACGCGGCGTTCATGTGCGGTGCGTCGCTCGTGATGCCGGGCAAGTTCCTCCAGGCCGAGCCGCTCACGCGCATGGTGCGGGAGGAGCGCGTGACGTTCTCCGGCGCCGTCCCGACGATCTGGGCCGACATCCTCCGCTACGGCGACGAGCACGAGATCGACCTGTCGTCGCTGCGCATGATCATCTGCGGCGGTTCGGCGGTGCCGCGCTCGCTGATGGAGCGGTTCGAAGACAAGTACGGCGTTCGTATCGTGCAGGCGTGGGGCATGACCGAGACGTCGCCGCTCGCCGCGGTTGCACATCCTCCGGCCTCGGTCGAGTTGGGGAGCGCCGGCGAGATGGACTGGCGTGCTCGCACCGGTCGCATCGTGTCGGGCGTCGAGCTCCGCATCGTCGACGACCTGGGCAACGCGTTGCCGTGGGACGACGAAGCCGTCGGCGAGATCGAGGTGCGCGGTCCGTGGATCACCGGTGACTACTTCGGTGACCCTTCGCCCGAGAAGTTCGACAACGGGTGGCTGCGCACGGGCGACGTCGGCTCCGTGAACGCGCTCGGCTTCGTGCAGATCACCGACCGCGCCAAGGACGTGATCAAGTCGGGTGGCGAGTGGATCAGCTCGGTCGAGCTCGAGAACCATCTGATGGCGCACCCCGACGTGGTCGAGGCCAGCGTGATCGGTGTCCCGGATCCGCGGTGGCAGGAGCGGCCATTGGCGTGCGTCGTGCGCAAGCCCAACTCCAGCGTCGACGCCGCCGCCCTCGCGGCGGTCCTCGGTGAGCAGGTCGCGAAGTGGCAGGTGCCCGAGCGGTGGAGCTTCATCGACGAGGTGCCGAAGACGAGCGTCGGCAAGTTCGACAAGAAGGTGTTGCGCGCCCGCCACGAGAAGGGTGAGCTCGAAGTCGAGTCGCTCGGCTGATGGGGTCGGAGCAGGATCGGATTGCAGGGATCCCGCGGAACTCGAAGCCGTCGGGCGTAGCCGCGGCGCCGGCCGCCACGGTGGTGCTCATCCGCGACGGCGAGAGCGGGCTCGAAGTGCTCCTGGCCCGGCGCTCGTCGAAGCTCGCGTTTCACGGCGGCGCCTGGGTGTTCCCGGGCGGACGGATCGATCCCGACGACTACGCCGACGCCCCCGACGACGTGTTCACCGCCGCGCAGCGGGCCGCCGCGCGCGAGGCGAAGGAAGAAGCGGGCGTCGACGTGCACGCCGACTCGCTCGTGCACGTGTCGAACTGGACGACTCCCGACATCTCGCCCAAGCGATTCGCGA
>CAZLEC010000945.1:0-1611 GCA_964558245.1 uncultured Burkholderiales bacterium
CGAGGAGATCGTGCTCGCGTATCTCGGGCACGCGGCCCAGCCCTTCGAGTTGCTCGAGGGCGTTCGATGAGCTGGCTGCTGTGGCGTCAACACCGGAGTCAGGGACTGGTCACCGGGGTCGCCGTCGCGCTGTTCACGGTGGTCGTCGTGCTCACCGGCGTGCACATGGCCCACATCTACAGCGCTTCGATGGCGGCGTGCACCGCCAACGGCACGTGCGGGCTTGTCGGCAATCTCTTCCAGGGTTACGGCGCCATCGTCGATCTCGTGCACTTGAGCATCGCGGTGCCCGTCTTGTTGGGCGTGATCGTCGGCGCGACGCTCGTCGCGCGCGAGACCGAGCAGGCCACCAACGTGCTGGTGTGGACCCAGTCGGTGACGCGCCGGCGCTGGCTGTTCACCAAGGTCGCGTTCGCGCTCGTCGCGACGATCGTGACCAGTGCCGCGGTCACCGCGCTGGTGACCTGGTGGTCGAACACGCCGAACTCACTGTACGGCAATCGCTTCGAGGGCGCGCAGTTCGACACGCAGAACATCGCGCCCCTCGCGTTTGCACTGTTCGCGGTTGCGCTCGGGATCGCCGCGGGCAGCCTGTTCCGGCGGACACTTCCCGCGATCGCGTCGACGGTCGGGATCTACGCCGCGGTGCGGATTCTCGTTGCCGTCTATCTCCGCCCGCACTACATGAAGGCGCTCACGCGCACGTTCGCCCTCAACGGACCGAACACACTGCCTTCGGGATCCTGGACCCTGAGCCAGGACATCGTCGACTCGCGAGGTCGCTCGCTCAGTGGGAAGATTCCCTTCCCGACACAGTGCGCGCCGAAGGCGAACGGACGAGGCGGCGCGATCGAGTGCCTCAGCCGCCTCGGTTACAAGCAGGTGATCCGCTATCAACCGGCAAGTCACTACTGGCGGTTCCAGTGGACCGAAGCCGGCCTGTTCGTCGTGCTCGCGGCCGCGCTGGTCGCGTTCGCACTCGTTCGCACCCTCCGCCAGGACGCGTAGCGACGCGGCGGTGAAGCCGCCGACTTCGGATGTGCCCGAAGGGTCAGATGGCGGTCGCGTGCCGGGGTTGGTAGAGCATGACGTCGACACCGCCGGGCAGCACCATCGTGGCGACGATGCCGAAGCCCTGGTTGGTGGGTTCCCCACGGAACTCGATGCCCTTGCCCTGCAGCTCCGCGATCGTGGCATTGATGTCGTCGCACATGAAGGTCAACTCGTGCGCGGGCGCCTCGGCCGGATGGATGCCGAGCTCGGCCGGCGGAAGGGCGAAGATCAGCCACCCGTCGTGCGCGTCGACTGCGGCCAGCCGAACACGTCGCGGAGGCATGCACGCAACGCTTCCGGCTCCGAGGTGTAGAGGAGGGCATGGGTTCCGATGATCGCCACGATGACCTCTCCGTTCGTTCCTGTACTTGGAGTCGCGCGACCGACACGGTAGACCTAACTCCGAAAGGAGCTGTGATGGACACGAGCGCGCTGCTCATCGAGTCGTTGCCGCGCTGTGCGGACGAGAATGTCCGCCGCCACGAAGCTCACAAACATCAGGACGACGATCAGGACCGCCATGGGTCTTCCTCCTTGGTAAATGACCTGTCGGCCAGC
>CAZLEC010000946.1:0-1603 GCA_964558245.1 uncultured Burkholderiales bacterium
CGCCGAGGAGATTGAAGACGACGTCGATGTAACAGAGGATCACGGCCATGTAGAGCGTCTGCGGCTGCGAGCGATTGACGAAGCGGTGTTGGTTCACGGCACCATTGTGGCGGATTCGTCGCCAGCCTCGGCACCGCCGCCGTTCTGTGCGGCTTCTCGGGCCGCACGAGCGCGGAGTTGGCCGCACGCAGCGTCGATGTCGACGCCCCGATTACGACGCACGGTGACAGTCACGCCGGCCGCCGCGAGGTGCGCGGCGAAGCGGTTGATCCGTTCCCGGTCGGGGGGAGTCCCCGCGAACTCGCCGGTCGGGTTGAGAGGGATCAGGTTCACGTGGGCGCCGCCGCGCAGCCCTTTGAGGCGGCGGGCCAGCAGATCGGCCTGGTCGGGCCGGTCGTTGACCCCCGCGATGCACGCGTACTCGAACGTCACGCGCCGGCCCTTGACCGCCGCGTACTCGCGCGCGGCGTCGAGCACGGCCGCGATCGGGTAGCGCCGATTGAGCGGTACGAGCGTTTCGCGCAACGCGTCGTCGGGGGCGTGGAGCGACACCGCGAGCGTGACCGGCAGCTCGTGCCGGGAGAGGCGCAGCATCCCGGGGACGACCCCGACGGTCGACACCGTGAGGTGGCGCGCCGAGATCCCGAGGTCGTCGTGCATGCGCTCGAGCGCTGCACACACCTGCTCCACGTTGGCCAGCGGCTCACCCATGCCCATGAACACCACGTGGGAGACGCGCTGCGTGGTCGCGTGCTGCGCGCGCACGACCTGCTCGACGATCTCGGCGCAGTCGAGGTGGCGCTCGAAGCCGGCTTGGCCGGTCGCGCAGAACGTGCAGCCCATCGCGCACCCGGCCTGCGACGAGACGCACACCGTGGCGCGTTCGGGGCTGAGCATCAGGACCGTCTCGACCTGCGCGCCGTCGTGCGTGCGCCACAGCCACTTGGTCGTCGCACCGTCGCTGCTTGTCTGCTCGGTCACCGGCGCGAGCGCGAGCGGCAGCGCCTCGACGAGCTGCTGACGCAGTGCCTTGGGCAGCGTGGTGAGTGCTTCGAGCGGCGCCCGTTGCGCCCACAATCCGTCGTGCAGTTGCGCGACGCGATACGCGGGTGCGCCGTGGGCGACCAAGAGCTCGGCCAGTTGCTCGCGCGTCGCGCCGTAACGCGTGGTCACGTGGTGGTCACCGGCTCGATGTCGCGCGCGTACGCGCGATCGGTGCGGTGAACGGCGAACCCGATCGAGCGGTACAGGGCGAGCGCGCCCGTGTTGTCGGCCGCGCAGAACAGCATCGCCGCGGCGGCACCCGCGGCGCGCACCCTGTCGAGGCCGTTGAGCGCGAGCGCACGGCCGAGGCCCGTGCCCTGCGTGCGGGGGTCGACGCCGATCACGTAGATCTCGCCGAGCGAAGGATCGGGGGCGAGCGCGGGATGCAGCTTCAGCCAGTTGAACCCGGCCATTCCGGCGTCGTCGAAGGCGAGCAGGAACAGGCCGGGATCGAACCAGGGCTCGGCCATCCGTGTGCGGAGCGTTGCCTCGGTCCATCCGCCTTGATCGGTGTGGCTCGCGAACGCGCGGTTGTTCACCCGCAGCCACTCGGTGTCGT
>CAZLEC010000947.1:0-1601 GCA_964558245.1 uncultured Burkholderiales bacterium
CCACCCGTGGGTGGGGACACGATGTGGGCCGACATGACCGATGCCTATCAGGCTCTGTCGACGCCGTTGCAGACATTTCTCGAGGGGCTCACGGCCACGCACTCGCCGACCAAGGCGGGAGGCTATTTCGCCGGCCGCGATCGCACCGGGGGTGAGGCAGCAGGTCGCACCGCGCTGACGGCGACCCGACACCCCGTGATCCGGGTGCATCCCGAGACCGGTGCGCGCAGCCTCTTCGTGAACCCACTCTTCACCGACAAGATCGACGGGTTGCGTCGCAGAGAGAGCGACACCTTGCTCGGATTGCTCTTCGAGGAGCTCTTCCACCACGAGCGACAGGTCGTGGCGGATGTGTCGCGCGCCGTTCATGAGCAGGAGGCTGCCGATGATGCTGGTCGGGATCCCGAGGAGCAGCACGGCGGCGCGTACGCCGAACGCGTTCGTGAAGAAGTCGGCGAGCACCCCGCCCGCGAAGCCGCCGATGAACACCACGTACATCACGCCCATCGCGGTACCGAGCCCGCGGAGGCGATACGGGCACACGGCCTGGAGCACCGGTGTGACCATCGCGAACGCGCAGGCAGTGAGCACGGCCTGCGGGATGCCGAGGATCACGAACCACACGACGCTGTGGGTCGACACTTGCAGGGGAGTGAACAACGCCGACGGCATGATGAGCGCCCCGACGATCACGAGGGCCTTGGCCGGATCCTTGCGGTACGTGCGGTCGAAATAGGCCCCGACGGGGTAGAGGAACGGCACCGCCGCCCAGCCCGCGAGGCTGAGCACGAGGCCCCGTTCCAGGATGCCGTGTATGCGGATCGTGTCGTACAGGTACTGCGACTGCAGGCTGCCGAGCGCGAACAAGCCGAACCCGAGCGCGGCGAACGCAGCGATGGCCGAGCGGATCGTCGCGATCTTCTTCAGACGGGTGAACGCCGCTTCCATCGACGGTTGCGCGGGATGCTCGTCTTCCACGACCTCGCCCAGCACGTCGTCCTTCTCGTACTGGCCGCGTGGAGGTTCCTTCATGAGAAGTGCGAGCGCGGCCACGATCGCGGCGGGAATGCCGAGCACGACGAACGACCATCGCCAACCTTCGCCACCGCCGTAGCGGTGATTCACGAACGTGGCGATGAGCCCGACGAGCAGCGGGCTGAAGTTCCCCAAGATCTGCTGGCCGAGGTTCATGACCGCCGAGATCCGCGCCCGTACCCCGATGGGGTAGTTGTCGGCGAGCAGCGACGGGTGCACCGCGATGTCGTTGGCCCGCGTGATGCCGGCCAAGCAGATGCACCAGAACAACATGAACGCGCTCAACGATGCGCCGACGAGCATCGTGAACCCTGCACCGAGCAGGCCGGTGACGGCGACGATCGGCACGCGTTTCATTCGGTCGGCCAGCCAGCCCAACGGGATCGCGCCGAGCGCGTAGAACAAGCCCGAGGCGGTGCCGATGAAGATCGCGGTTCCCTTGCTGATGTGGAACGTCTGCTCGAGCTCGGGCGCGATCAGCTGCACCGCGTTCAGGGTGAGCTGATCGAAGGAGATGAGCAGCCCCAAGACGACGAACATGAGCGCGCCGCCCTTGGCGAACGCCT
>CAZLEC010000948.1:0-1590 GCA_964558245.1 uncultured Burkholderiales bacterium
GCCCTGGAACGCGAGCGGCGTCACCCCGAAGAAGCACAGGTCGCCGGCGAACAGCACGTCGACGTCTTCCACGAGCACCATCACGTCGCCGTCGGTGTGACCGCTGGCGGGCAGGAGCTCCACTCTCGGAGTGAGCTGCGCGGCGTCGGTCACGAGATGGGTCACGGGCCGGGTGCCGATCTCGGCCAGCTCGTCGAACTCGGCGTCGAAGGCGGGCATGAAGGCCTTGTACGCGACCAGCGGCATCTCGCCGTCGAGCAGGTCGCTGGTCTGTTGCGAGCCGAGGACCATCGCGTTGGCGAACGCGCGCGAGCCGCCGACGTGGTCGATGTGGGCGTGGGTGAGCACGAGCCGGCGCACCGGCCGGCCGAGCCGCTCGACCGCCGCCGCGAACGGCTCCCACTGCGACCGGACCATGAGGGTGTCGACCACGGTGATGCCGTCGTCGTCGACGATCGCCCCCGCGTTGCTCACCCCCGACTCGCCGCCGGGCTGGATCCACACGAACACCCCGTCGGCCAGCTCGTGCAGCGTGTCGGTTGGGACACTGGGCATGACCGAACAGTACGCTTTTCGCATGTCCGAACGCTCTCGTAACCTGCCCCGCCGCTCGTGCCTCTCGGTGCCCGGCTCCAGCGAGAAGATGCTGGGCAAGGCCCCCGGTCTCGGCGCCGACATGGTGTTCCTCGACCTCGAAGATGCGGTCGCCCCGCTCGAGAAGCCCGCGGCCCGCGCCAAGGTGGTCAACGCGATCAACACCCTCGACTTCGGCGAGAGCGTGCTGTGCGTGCGCGTGAACGCGTGGGACACCGAGTGGACCTACCGCGACGTGATCGAGGTCGTGGAAGGTGCGTCGGAGCGTCTCGACGAGCTCATGCTCCCGAAAGTGGAGAACGCCGCCGACGTGATCGCGCTCGATCACCTCCTCACCCAGATCGAGAAGGTCACCGGCCGCCAGTCACGCGTCGGCATCGAGGCCCAGATCGAGACCGCGCGCGGGCTCATCAACGTCGAGGAGATCTGCGCCGCGAGTGACCGCCTCGAGACGATCGTGCTCGGCCCGGTCGACATGTCGGCCTCGATGGAGATGCCCTCGCTCGCGGGCGGGCTCAACATCCCCGAGTACCCCGGCGACTACTTCCATTACGCGTTCGTGAAGATCCTCATGGCCGGTCGCGCCAACGGGCTCCAGGTGATCGACGGGCCCTACGTGAAGGTGCGCGACCCCGAGGGCTTCCGCGAGTTCTGCAAGCGGGCGCAGATCCTCGGCTACGACGGCAAGTGGGCGCTGCACCCCGACCAAGTGACGATCCTCAACGAGATCTTCGGCACGAGCCAGGAGCAGTTCGACCGCGCGGTCGACATCCTCGAGGCCTACGAGAAGGCCACGACCGAGGGCGACCGCAAGGGTGCCGTGATGTTCGGCGACGAGATGATCGACGAGGCCTCGCGCAAGGTGGCCATCAAGGTCGTGTCCCGTGGCGAGCGCGCCGGAATGCGTCGGAGCGCGCAGTAACGCTCCGGTAAACTGGCGTTCGTGAACACCACTGCGTACGCACGAATGATGGGCCCCGTCTCGGGGTTCTGACG
>CAZLEC010000949.1:0-1589 GCA_964558245.1 uncultured Burkholderiales bacterium
CGGGATCTGGTCGCGGTGCGCCCGGAGCTCGTCCTGGAGCTCGGGGTGTTCGGCGAGGTGCTTCAACGCAGCCGCGAGCAGCCGCGCCGTGGTCTCCTGGCAGGCCGCGAACAGGAACGTCGCGGTGCGCACGACGTTGATGACCGGGGGTGTCGTGCCATCGGGGTAGGTCGCGAGCGCCAAGTGGGTGAGGACGTCGTTGCGCGGCTCGCGCCGGCGATCTTCGATGTATTGCGCGAACCGGTCGTCGAGCCACCCGAGCGCGTTCAGCTCCATGTCGCCCTGTTCGCCGGCACCGATCTCACCGGGGTTGCGGCTCAGTCCGAAGAATTCGCGGAACCGCTCGTGATCCTCCTCGGGCACGCCGAGCAGGTCGGCGACCACGAGCATGGCGAACGGCTGGGTGTACGCGCTGATGAACTCACACGTCCCGTCGCCGACGAACTCGCCGAGCTGCCGATCGGCGAGGCGCCACATGAACTCCTCGTTGTCCTTGAGCCGCTTCGGCGTGATCAGCCGCATGAGGAGCGCGCGCTCCTGGGTGTGCGCGGGCGGATCCATGGTGACCATGTGCTCGTACATCGGGAGTTGGTCGCGGTAGCGATCGATGATGTCGCCCACGTCGTCGCCCTCGAGCGGCACCGGGAAGGTCGCGAACGGGCCGATCACCGAGTTGCACGACGAGAAGGTGTCGACGTCGCGGTACACCTCGGTCGCCTCGTCGTAGCCGGTGATTGCCAGCACGCCGTGGTGGGGGAGCCGCGCGACCGGACAGGTCGCGCGGAGGTGCTCGAAGTACGGATACGGATCTTCGACGAGTGACTCGTCCATGAAGAAGTCGATGGTCTCCCAGTCGTTCGCCACTCGGTCTCCTTCTGAGGCGCTGCTGTGCACTCGCACAGCATGCTGAGCAGTTGCTTAGCATGCTGGCCGCGGACGTGGCAAGGTGTCGGCATGACGACCGGTTCCTCGCCCCGCCGCATCGGCGCCGAGGATTCCAGCACCCGGGCCCAGCTCCTCGACGCCGCCGAGCAATTGCTGCTCGAGGAGGGCTACGCCGCGGTCACCTCCCGACGGGTCGCGGCGAAGGCCGGCCTCAAGCCGCAGCTCGTGCACTACTACTTCCGCACGATGGACGACCTCTTCCTCGAGGTCTTCCGGCGCCGGGCGGAGGAGAACGTGGCGCGCATCGAACGAGCGGTGGCCGCCGACGGCTCGCTGCGTGCACTGTGGCAGCTCAACGCCGACCTCGGTGGCGCCGCCTTCAACATCGAGTTCGTCGCGCTGGCGAATCACCGCAAGACGATCCGCGCCGAGATCGCCCGGTACGCCGAGCGGTTCCGCGCCGCCCAGCTGCAGGCGGTGGCCGCGGCACTCGCCGCGATCGGCATCACCGAAGACCGGCTCCCGCCGATCGTCGCCCTCCTCGTGATGACCGGCCTTTCGCAGGTGATGTCGCTCGAAGACGCGCTCGGTGTCACGTCGGGCCACGACACGACGCGCGCGTTCGTCGAGCGGTACCTCGCCGGCTCCGGCGAAACCTGACCGCGCCAGAAATCGGTCGCGCCGAGCGTCAGGGCGGTGGTCGG
>CAZLEC010000950.1:0-1586 GCA_964558245.1 uncultured Burkholderiales bacterium
CGCCGGGGCGGTGGAGTCGATGCGCGTCGCGACGGAGGATCGCCTCCACCAGAATCGGCGTCTCGCCCGCGCGCACGAGACGCGCGCCGCGATCGGCGCGATGTTCGGCGCCGGTGCGTTCGCGGCGTGGCTCTCGGGATCGGGACCGTCGGCTGCCGCGTTCGTCGCTCGCGAGAACGCAACGCGGGTCGCGGCCGCGTTGCCGAAGGGCGGCCGCTCACTGGTGCTCGACATCGACGACGAAGGGGCGGTCATCTCATGAAGCTCGACGCGAAGTGCGTGGTGGTCACCGGTGGCGCGAGCGGGATCGGCGCCGCGCTGGCGAGCCGCTTCGCGGCGGAGGGTGCGCGCGCGGTCGTGGTCGCCGACCGGGACGCGGCCGGAGCCGAATCGGTCGCCGACCGCATCGGGACCGGGGCCACGGCCATGGCGTGCGACGTGAGCAAGCAGCCCGAGTTGCAATCGCTCGTCGACACGACCGAAGAACGGTTCGGGCCGATCGACCTGTTCTGTTCCAACGCCGGGGTGATCTCGTTGGGGGGCGCCGACGCCTCCGACCAAGACTGGCGGGTGAGCCTCGACGTCAACGTGATGGCCCACGTGTACGCGGCGCGCATCCTCGTGCCGCGCATGCTCGAGCGGGGCGGCGGATACCTGCTCCAGACCGCGTCGGCGGCGGGACTCCTCACGCAGCTCGGTTCCGCTCCGTACTCCGTCACGAAACATGCCGCGCTCGCGCTCGCCGAGTGGCTCGCGATCACCTACGGCGAGCAGGGACTCAAGGTGTCGGTGCTCGCGCCCCAGGCCGTGCGCACCGCGATGACCGCCGGGGTGGTCGACGGGGGCGTCGCCGGCGTCGACGGCATGCTCGAGCCCGACGCGGTGGCCGACGCGGTCGTCGCGGGCCTCGACGCGGAGTCGTTCCTCATCCTGCCGCACCCGCAGGTGCTGGAGTACTTCCAGCGCAAGGCGTCCGACTACGAGCGGTGGCTCCGGGGCATGCGCCGACTGCAAACGCAGTTCGGCGGCGCGGGAACGCCGGCATAGGCGGCCGACCCGACCCGATCGGTTCGGCGATAGCGTCGACTTCATGACGGAACCGCTCGTCCTCGCCGACGATCCGCGTCCTCGCGTGCGCCGGGTCACGTTGAACCGGCCCGCGAAACGCAACGCGATGAGCAACCGCGTGCGCGTGCAGCTGTTCGACGAGTTGCGCCGCGCCGACCAGGACCTCGACGTCAGCGTCATCGTGATCCGGGGCGCCGGGCCGTGCTTCTCGGCCGGTTACGACCTCGATCCCGACCCCGACCAACCGCTCCCGCGCCCGATCGCGATCCGCGACGGATTCTGGAGCCGCTCGCTCGTGGAGGGCTGGTTCGAGCTCATGGACATGGCCACGCCGATCATCGGCCAGGTGCACGGCTACTGCCTCGCCGGAGGATCCGAGCTGGCGGCCGCGTGCGACCTCCTCTACGTCGCCGACGACGCGACGATCGGCTACCCGCCGGTGCGCACGATGTCTCCACCCGACCTCATGTGGCAGCCGTGGTTCATGGGCATGCGGCGCGCGATGGAGGCGCTGCTCA
>CAZLEC010000951.1:0-1574 GCA_964558245.1 uncultured Burkholderiales bacterium
CGAGACCATCCGATTCGGCCGCTCTCGCATCCCTCCGGGCGGGATGTTACGTGACGGTCAGCGCCGGCCTGCGAAGAACGCGCTGAGCAGCGCCCCGCACTCCTCGGCGCGCACACCACCCTGGATCTCGGTCGTGTGGTTGAGGCGCGGGTCGGCCGCGAAGTTGTAGAGGCTGCCCGCCGCGCCGGCCTTCGGGTCGGCCGCGCCGTACACGAGCAGCGGCACGCGCGCGGCCCAGATCGCCCCGGCGCACATCGGGCACGGTTCGAGCGTGGCGACGACCGCGTGTGCATCGAGTCGCCACGAGCCGACGCGCTCGGCGGCCAGCCGGAGCGCGAGCACCTCGGCGTGGGCGGTCGGATCGCCGCGGAGCTCACGCTCGTTGTGTGCGCGCGCGACCACAGCACCGGTCGCGCGGTTCACGACGACGGCGCCGACCGGGACGTCGCCGTGCTCGGTCGCGGCACGCGCCTCGGCGAGCGCGGCTTCCATCCATTCGTTCGCGCGCCCGTCGCCGTCGGTCATCGTTCAGCCCGGTACCGGCGCGGCCTGCGCCTGCTGGTCGATGACCTGGGCGTCGGGCGCGAGCAGGAAGCCGGCCTTCACCGCGGCGGCGGCCGACGCCTCGACCTTGCTCACGTAGTCGGCGTGCGTCGGGTAGAGCTGCTGCAACGTCGAGGCGGTGAACGGCGTCCGCGATCCGAACAGCGAGCAGATCGGGCTCTTGTGCGGGTCGAACTCGCCCGACAGCGTCTCAGTCGGCACGTCGACGGCCGGCGTGCGGATCCCGCCGATCGCGTCGCCGTGGGCGTCGCGCACGATCGACGCCCCGCCGACCACCGCGATCGGAGGCGAATGCGGCGGCTGCACACCGCGGACGACCCAGGCGTTCAGCGCCGAGAAGGCCGCGCGCACGATGTACTGCTCCGGTCCGTCGTTGAGGCTGCCACACAGCGCCTGGAAGTCGGGGATCACACTCGTCTTGTCCCATTGCCGGCCCGAGAGCACGCCATAGTCGAGCGTGCTCTGGTCGACGTGCGAAGTCCCCGCCATCTGCCACGTGCGGATCAGGTTCGTGTCGGCTTGGAACGCCTTGTAGAAACCGAGCCCGAAGAGGTCGGTCTCGGTCGCGAGCATCATCACCGGCACGTGCAGATCGGGGCGGATGTATGCGATCTGGGGCGCCGCGCCGGCCGGGCCCGGTCCGAGCTCGGATCCCGATGCGCCGCGGCTGTGGATCATGAATCCGTCGTAGATGTCGGTGAGCGGCGCGATCGCATCCACGTAGGTCACCAAGCGCGACGCCGACTGCGACTCGCCCGCCGCGATCAGGTACCGCGGCCGGAGCGCGCCGAGCGGCTTCGGCCCGTTCGGGCGGAGGATCGCCTGCGCGGCCTGCGAGAAGATGTCGTAGGAGTACTGATCGCCCGGATGGTGCAACGACCCGTAGCGCGTCGGGTTCTGGTCGACGAGCGCCTTCGGGTGATAGCCGGGGATCGGCAGCGCCGACCCTCCGCTCACGCCGACCAGTTGCGCGGTGACGCCGACGTAGGCGAAGCCGTCGCGCAGGAGCT
>CAZLEC010000952.1:0-1559 GCA_964558245.1 uncultured Burkholderiales bacterium
GGGCGCGGTGTTCATCCCGCGCGGTCACCTCGAGAGCCAGGTCGAGAACAAGATCACGAATCACGACGCGCCCGTCGTCATCTACTGCGCGGGCGGCACCCGTTCCGCGTTCGCGGCCAAGACGTTGCAGGAGCTCGGCTACACCGACGTCGTCTCGATGGCCGGCGGCTTCGGCCGTTGGAAGAACGAGGGCCGCACCTGGATCACGCCGACCGTGCTGACCCCCGAACAGCGCGACCGCTACGGCCGCCACATCCTCTTGCCCGAGGTCGGTGAAGAGGGCCAGCAGAAGCTCCTGAACTCCAAGATCCTGCTGCTCGGCGCGGGCGGGCTCGGATCACCGGCCGCGCTCTATCTCGCGGCCGCGGGCGTCGGCACGCTCGGCATCGTCGACATGGACGTGGTCGACGCGTCGAACCTGCAGCGCCAGATCCTGCACAACACGGACCGCATCGGTGACCGCAAGGTCGACTCCGCGAAGAAGACGCTGACGTTGATCAACCCGGACGTGAACGTCGTCACCCACGACGTCCGCCTCGGCGCCGACAACATCCTCGACATCATCGACGGCTACGACGTCATCGTCGACGGCACCGACAACTTCCCGACGCGTTACCTGCTCAACGACGCGTCGCTGCTCAAGCGCATCCCCGTGGTGCACGGCTCGATCTTCCGCTTCGAAGGTCAGGTCACCGTGTTCGATCCGTACAACGGACCGTGCTACCGGTGCTTGCTGCCCGAACCCCCGCCGCCCGAGCTCGCGCCTTCGTGCTCCGAAGCGGGCGTGCTCGGCGTGCTGCCCGGCATCATCGGGTCGATCCAGGCGCTCGAGACGATCAAGCTGCTGCTCGACATCGGCGAACCCCTCCGGGGCCGCCTGCTCGCGTACGACGCGCTCGAGGAGACGTTCCGCAACTACAAGGTGCGGCGCGACCCCAACTGCCCGGCGTGCGGCGAAGGCGCCCAACTCGTGCTCGCCGAGTACGACGACCTCTGCCTGCCTCACGCGGTGCTGGCCGACGGGACCGTCGCGACGCACTGATCGCGCGTTCTCGCGTCGCCGGCCCGAAACCCCCTTCGGGTCGTCGCTTCGGGTGCCGATCAAGAGTTGAATGGCGCCCATGCCCAGCCCTGGCAGTCGGCCCGCTCGTCGCGTCGTGATCCGCTCGCGGATCGCAACGATGTCGATCCTCCCGCTCGTGCTCGCGCTCGCCGCGGTCGGCATCGGGGCAAACCCCGCAGCCGCCGACGGCGCGGTGAGCGTGCACGGTTTCGGTGGGGCGCGCGCGCTCGGCGCCCCCGCGATGGCGTTGAACGCGCCGCTGGTCGGTATCGCGTCGAACGCGCGCGGCACCGGCTACTGGCTGCTCGCCCAGGACGGCGGCATCTTCAGCTACGGGTCGGCCAAGTTCTACGGGTCCACCGGCGCGCGACACCTGAACCAACCCGTGGTCGGGATCGCGGCGACGCGCAGCGGGCACGGCTACTGGCTCGTCGCGGCCGACGGCGGGATCTTCACTTTCGGCGACGCGCGCTTCCACGGCTCCACCGGCAACCTG
>CAZLEC010000953.1:0-1553 GCA_964558245.1 uncultured Burkholderiales bacterium
CGTGCGCGAGCTGATCCTCGTGCGCGGCATCGGCGAGTGGACCGCGCACATGTTCTTGATGTTCCAGCTCGGCCGGCTCGACGTGTGGCCCACCGGCGACTACGGCGTGCGCAACGGCTATTCGAAGATGTACGGGCTGCCCGAGATGCTGACGCCCAAGGCGCTGCAACCCGAAGGTGACCGCTTCCAACCGTATCGATCACTCGTCGCGTGGTGGTGCTGGCGCGCCGTCGACACCGTCATCCCCGACTAACCACCTCGTGAACCGGCGTCATTTTGGCAGACCACAGCCGCCATATTGACGCCGGTTCGCCAAAGGGGTCAGGCGATTGCGCCGCTCTCTTTGAGCGCCGCGACGCGCGCGGGGTCGAAGCCCCAGTCGACGAGGGCGGTGTCGGTGTGGGTGCCGGCCGCGACCGGCGCGCCCTGCACCGCGCTCGGGGTGCGGCTGAAGCGCGGCGCGGGCGCGGGCTGCGGCGCGCCGTCGACGTTCACGAACGTGTCGCGCTCGACATTGTGGGGATGCGCCCGCGCCTGCGACATCGAAAGGACGGGCGCGAAGCACACTTCGTGTCCCGCGAAGAAGTCGACCCACTGCGCGCTCGTGCGCGTCCGGATCAGGTCGGCGATGCGGCTGCGCAACGCGGGCCACTGCGACCGGTCCATCTGGCCGGCCGGGTCGACGTCGGCGAAGCCGAGCGGCCCGATGAGCGCCAGCAGGTTGGCGTAGAACTTCGGCTCGTACGACGCGATCGACACGTACTCTCCGTCGGAGGTCTCGTACACGTTGTAGAAGTGGGCGCCGCCGTCGAGGATGTTCGTGCCGCGCGGGCCCCAACCGCCCATCGCGTCGAGACCGAAGAAGATGCTCATCAACTGCGCGCTGCCGTCGACCATCGCCGCGTCCACCACTTGGCCCTCGCCGGAAGTCGCGCGCTCCACGAGCGCGGCGAGGATGCCCATCACGACGAGCGAGCCGCCCCCGCCGAAATCCGCGAGGAGGTTGATGGGCGGTACCGGCGCACCGCCTTCCGGGCCGATGTGCCAGAGCACGCCCGCGACCGACAGATAGTTGACGTCGTGACCGACGTCGGCGGAGAGCGGGCCGGTCTGGCCCCAGCCGGTCATGCGGGCGTAGACGAGCCGCGGGTTGCGCGTCCGGCACGCTTCGGGCCCGACGCCGAGGCGTTCGGCGACGCCGGGGCGGAACCCTTCGAGCAGCACGTCGGCGCGTTCGCACAGGTCGAGCACCACCTCGGCCCCGCGCTCGTGCTTCAGGTCGATGCCGACGCTGCGCCGGCCGCGGTCGATCACGGAGTACGGAGAGACGAACCCCGCAACGCTCGATCCGCGCGCGACGTCGGAGGCGCGATCGAGGCGGAGCACTTCTGCGCCCATGTCGGCCAGCAGCATCCCCGCGAACTGCACCGGCCCGATGTTCGGCAACTCGACGACGCGCATGCCCGCCAGCGGCCCGGAAGGAGGGTTCATGCGGCTACGACCTCCGGCCCTCGATCGCCCGTGCGGCGTCGGTCGGCTGACCGGGCCTCCGG
>CAZLEC010000954.1:0-1552 GCA_964558245.1 uncultured Burkholderiales bacterium
GCGCACTACGACCTCGCGCGCTTCGGCATGGAGGTGTTCCGCGCGAGCCCGCGCCAGGCCGACCTCATGATCGTCGCCGGGCGCGTCTCGCAGAAGATGGCGCCGGTGCTCCGCCAGGTCTACGACCAGATGGTCGAGCCCAAGTGGGTCATCTCCATGGGCGTGTGCGCCAGCAGCGGCGGCATGTTCAACAACTACGCGATCGTGCAGGGCGTCGACCAGATCGTCCCGGTCGACGTGTACGTCCCCGGGTGCCCGCCGGGTCCCGAGACGTTGATGCACGGCATCCTCACCTTGCACGAGCAGATCCGCACCGGCGAGTTGCTCCGCCGGCGTGAGGCGTCGCCCACTGGCGGCGCCGCGATCCAGCTCGACACCTCCGCGCCCGCGCCGGCGGGGATCTGACGGCGGCGAGGACAGGCGACGATGGCCGACGACGAAGCTCGTGAAGATGTGCACGAGGCCGAGCCGACGCCGGTCGCGCCCGACGACGAGGTCGCGGCCGCGATCGTCGAGCGGTTCCCGGGTTCGCAGTTCGATCGCAGCCACGGTCAGCCGGTCGTGTACGTCGACCGCGCGGTGTTGGCCGATGTCGCCGGCTTCTTGCGCGACGAGCAGCAGTTCACGATGTGCGTCGACATCACCGCGACCGACCACCTGCTCGACGGTGTCCGCTACGTGCCCGCCGGCGTCGCGGTGGAGCGATACGAGGTCGTCGCCAACTTCCTCTCGCACGTCCGGAACCGGCGCGTGCGCATCATCTGCGAGGTCCCGGCCGACGACCTCAGCGTCCCCTCGCTCACCGCGGTCTACCCCGGAACGAATTTTCCCGAGCGCGAGACCTACGACTTCTACGGCATCGACTTCGTGGGGCATCCCGATCTCACGCGGATCCTCATGCCCGACGACTGGGAGGGCCACCCACTCCGCAAGGACTACCCGCCCGCGCGCGTCCCGGTCACGTTCAAGGGCGACCCGCACCCGAGATGAGCGCGCATGAGTGAGATCCGGAGCGACGAAGAGCAGCTCGAGGAAGAGCGTCTGGAACGCCAGACGTCCGAGGGCGCGCAGGAGCTGCAGCCGCGCGTGCGCACGAAGGAAGTCGTGCTCACCGGCGGCGGGATGTGGCCCGAAGACGAGCTCGACGACACGATGATCATCAACATGGGTCCGCAGCACCCGTCGACGCACGGCGTGTTGCGACTCATGATGGAGCTCGACTCCGAAGAGGTGCTCCGGATCAAGCCCGTGATCGGGTACCTCCACACGGGTATGGAGAAGACGGGTGAGGAGCTCACGTACGTGCAGGGCGGCACGAACGTCACGCGTATGGACTACGCCGCGCCGCTCTCGAACGAGCTCGTGTACAGCATGGCGGTGGAGCGCCTGCTCGACATCGAGGTCACGCCGCGCGCGACGTGGATCCGCATGATGCTGGTCGAGCTGAACCGGATGTCGTCGCACCTGCTGTTCCAGGCGACGAACGGCATGGACATTGGCGCGGTGTCGATGATGCTCTACGGCTGGCGCGAGCGCGAAGAGGTGCTCCGCT
>CAZLEC010000955.1:0-1550 GCA_964558245.1 uncultured Burkholderiales bacterium
TGTCTTCGTTTGCGCAGCCTTCGTTGTCGTCGGTGCCGACGCAGTCCCACCCCCGCCCGAGCACCCGGCAACAGCAAGCACGATCCCAATCGCGGCGGCAGCGCCGACGTTCGGCCGTCTTGCGTGAGTCATCACGTTCAGTACGACGCCCAGCGC
Organism: uncultured Burkholderiales bacterium; assembly: GCA_964558245.1. Classification (GTDB taxonomy): domain Bacteria; phylum Actinomycetota; class Acidimicrobiia; order IMCC26256; family PALSA-610; genus JBBQER01. The sequence goes on from CAZLEC010000955.1 coordinate 157, forward strand.
CGCCAAACGGTTCCCGACCCGGCGGCTTGATCGGCACCAATGCGCTCTTCGCCCGAACACAGCACTTCATCCACCCCAGTGTCCGTACACCACTCCTGAGGCCGACCCGTGTCGGCGACACTCGGATCGGTCATGCCACAATCCAATCGTGTCGACCGAGTCCTCGATCCAGAGGTTCTATCGGGTCACCCGCGCCGATGACTGAGGAAGCCGTCGAGTTCTCTATCTCGACTTGGCAGCAGCCGATGCCCGGGGCGCCCAGTCCCGCCCGAGCCCAAGTGCTGGACCGTCTCGTCCAGATGATCGATTCCCTCGGCGATCATCGACTCCGGGTCGCGATCGATGGTCTCACTGCAGCGGGCAAGACAAGCCTCGCTCACGAGTTGGCTTACTCGCTGAGCCGCCGAGGCCGGCCCGCCTTCAGAGCATCGCTTGACGACTTCAAGCGACCGTGGAGCGACCGTCACCTCTACGACCGGCAATCCGGCGAGGGCTACTACCGAAACGCGTTCGATCACGAAGCCGGGTGCAGACTGCTCTTGCAACCCGCGGGACCGACCGCCGACGGGGTGGTTTCGCTATGCAGCATTGACCCCATCACGCAGATCGATCACTCCGCGGTCCAGTCGGTGATTCCACCGAACGGCGTGCTCATCGTCGATGGCGTGTTCGCCTACCGACCAGAAATCAATGAGTATTGGGATCTTCGCATCTGGGTCGAGATCGCTCCTGAACTTTCGGTCCGCCGCGGTGTCAAACGTGACGCCGAGGCGTCCGGCAGCGAGGAAGAGGCCGAGGCACTCCACCGGGACCGCTACATGGTTGGCGAGCTCCTCTACATCGATGAGGTAAACCCGTCCTCATTTGTCGACGTCATCCTCGACAACACCGACTTCGACAGCCCGCGAATCGTCCATCCGCCTGGCTAACCACGCTGATCAGAAGATGTGGCGTGGCGGCGAGTCGAGTGACAGCGCAGATCGCACCCGAGTGTCCGTTAACCACTCCAGAGGAGGGACACGCTTAAGTGCGCAACCTGTCCAAGTCGCTGGGCGGGCGTCTCTGCAAGGCCACGCTGCACGAGGCGGCAGTCGGGATAGAACCGCCCTATCCAGTAGTCCCGGACCGCCGCGCTAGTCAGCACCTCTCCTCGCTCGATGCGAGATGCAAGTTCGCGTGCCTCAACCGGTACTCGTCGCTCGGAGCCCCCATCGCAAGCAGACCTTCGGGATCAAGCGCATCGAGAGTGGTCTTCACCTCGCCTACCAAGCCACGCGCGCGCCATGAACGCGCCATGACCCTCCGGCGCCTGCGCGCTCGGCGACGCTCGAACCGGCGTTGACCTGCGTGTTCACGAGTCGGGGTGCCGGGATTTGAACCCGGGGCCTCAGCGT
>CAZLEC010000956.1:0-1550 GCA_964558245.1 uncultured Burkholderiales bacterium
ATGTGAGCCGACCGCCGACGCGGCCGATCTACTCGTCGGCGACGACCTCGGTCACGCCCGGGACGCGATCCATGATGATGCGCTCGACGCCGGCCTTCAGGGTCATCATCGACACGGGGCAGGTACCGCACGCACCGACCAATGACACGTGGACCACGCCGTCGGGGTCGACGCCCTGGTACACGATGTCGCCGCCGTCGCTCTGGAGGGCGGGCCGGATGGCATCGATCGCCTCGAGGATCGCTTCGTCGGCGGTGGCGAGATCGAGCGGCATGCGGACTCCTGGGCACTGGCCGGCGGACTGCTATTGGGAACGCCCCCAGTATCGCAGGTGTTCCCGTTTCAAGGCGCAGATCCGCAGGCCCGGACCGTCGGACGGAGTTTCGCACGGGCGATGGAGGGCCGGAGGTCGCAGCCGCATGGGAAGGGCCAGGCGCAGATCCCCTGTTCGCCTCGCTCAGATGCGTTCGACGTCGGCGCCGAGGGATCGCAGGGTTCCGGCGAGGTCGGGATAGCCGCGGTCGACGTGCTCCCCGCCGTGCACCGTCGTCTCACCCTCGGCCACCAACCCAGCGAGCACGAGGGCGGCGCCCGCCCGCACGTCGGAGGCGGTCACCGGCGCGCCCGAGAGCCGCTCGACACCGCGGACGATCGCGTGGCGACCCTCGGTGCGCACGTCGGCGCCCATGCGCGCGAGCTCGTCGACGAAGAGGAACCGACCCTCGTAGATGTTCTCGGTGGCGATCGCAGTGCCCTCGGCCACGGTCATCATCGCCACGGCGAGCGGCATGAAATCGGTGGCGAAGCCCGGGTGCGGGAGCGTGGCGATGTCGATCGCGCGCAGGCGCCCCGTGCACCGCGCCCACAGCCCGTCGGAGGTTTGCGACACGCGCATGCCCATCTCGCACAGCTTGGAGACGACGATCTCGAGGTGCTCGAGCCGGGTCCCGACGAGCTCGATCTCGCCGCCCGCGATGCCGCACGCCATGAGCAGCGTGCCCGCTTCGATGCGGTCGGCCATGATCTCGCTCTCGGCCGGCCGGAGCGCCTCGACGCCCTCGATCTCGATCGTCGAGCTGCCGGCACCCACCACTTGGGCGCCCATGCGGTCGAGGAACGCCGCGAGGTCGGTGACCTCGGGCTCGCGCGCCGCGTTCTCGATCACGGTCGTGCCCTTGGCGAGCACGGCCGCGCACATGAGGTTCTCGGTCGCGCCGACGCTCGGGAATTCGAGCAGCACTCGCGCACCTTGCAACGCGTCGCAGCGCGCGTGCACGAATCCGTGGTCGACGGCCACGTGCGCGCCCATCGACACGAGCCCGCGCAGGTGCATGTCGACCTTGCGGCTGCCGATGTCGTCGCCGCCGGGCAGCGCAACGCGCGCCTCGCCGCACCGGGCGAGCAGCGGACCGAGCACGTTGAACGACGCGCGCATACGGGTGACGAGCTCGTACGGCGCCTCGGGCTGCAACTCGCCGGAGGCGTCGACCCGAACCACGCCGGGCTCCGACAGATCGACCCGCGCCCCGACCGCACCGAGGAGCTCGCTC
>CAZLEC010000957.1:0-1546 GCA_964558245.1 uncultured Burkholderiales bacterium
CGACCTGCTCGGCGTGCCCGAGGAGGATCACGAGCGGTTCCGCGAATTCTTCGGGCTGAGTCGCAACCCCGGCGAGATCGGCGCCGGCGCGCAAGGCGACATGGAGCTCAACGCGCTCGGGTGGCTCGACGATCGGTTCGCGCGGTACATCGAAGACCGGCGCCGCGAGCCGCGCGACGACGTGCTCACGCATCTGGCGCTCGCGACCTACCCCGACGGGACGACGCCCGAGGTCATCAACGTCGTTCGGACGGCCACCTTCTTGTTCGCCGCCGGCCAGGAGACGACCGCGCGTCTCCTCGCCGCCGCGTTGAAGCACCTTGCCGAACACCCCGAGCTCCAGGACGAGCTCCGCGCGCACCGCGACGAGATTCCGAACTTCCTCGAAGAGGTGCTCCGAATCGAGAGCCCGGTGAAGGCCGACTTCCGGCTGGCGCGCCGGCACACGACGGTCGGCGGCGTCGACATCGCCGCGGGCACGCCCGTGATGTTGTTGAACGGCGCGGCGAACCGCGACCCCCGGCGCTTCGAGTGCCCGGCGGAGTTCCGGGTCGACCGACCGAACGCCCAGTCCCACCTCGCCTTCGGTCGGGGCAACCACTCCTGTCCCGGTGCGCCCCTGGCGCGCGCCGAGGGCCGCGTCAGCCTCGAGCGCATCCTCGATCGGATGCACGACATCCGCCTCTCCGAGGAGCACCACGGCCCACCGGGCGCGCGGCGCTTCTCGTACGCCCCCACCTGGGTCCTGCGCGGCCTCACCGATCTGCACCTGGAGTTCACACCCGCGGCGGAAGGCCGGTGAGCCGCGTCGCGGTCGTCACCGGCGGCGCGTCCGGCATCGGGCTCGGCGTCGCGCGCCAATTCGCAACCGACGGTCACCGCATCGCGATCTTCGACCGCAACGCGGCGGCGCTCGACGTCGCCGCCGACGAGTTGCGCAGCGCGGGCGCGACCGTGGTGGCCGCGACGGTCGACGTCGCCGATCGAGCATCAGTCGACGCCGGGTTCGCCCAAGTGCGCGCCGAGCTGGGTCGGGTCGAGATCCTCGTGACCAGCGCGGGGATCGAATCGTTCACGCCCGTGCTCGACATCACCGCGGAGAGCTGGGACCGGATCATCGCGGTCAACCTCTCGGGCACGTTCACCTGCGCGCAGGCGGCCATCCCCGACATGGTCGCCGCGGGTTGGGGGCGCATCGTCACGATCTCCTCGTCGAGCGCGCAGTCGGGCGCGCCCAACATGGCTCATTACGCCGCGTCGAAGGGCGGCGTCATCGCGCTCACCAAGGCACTCGCGGTCGAGTTCGCGCGGAAGGGCATCACTGCCAACACCGTCGCGCCGAGCCTCGTCGACACCCCGATGGCGCGTGCCGCCGAGGCCGCCGGCGACTTTCCGGGCGTCGACGTCGTCGGACCAATGGTCCCCCTCGGCCGGGCCGGCACGCCCGCCGACATCGCCGCGGCCTGTTCATACCTCTGTTCCGATGGCGGCAGCTATGTGACCGGCCAGATTCTCGGCGTCAACGGCGGCATGTACATCTGAACGG
>CAZLEC010000958.1:0-1542 GCA_964558245.1 uncultured Burkholderiales bacterium
CTGGGCGAGTCGTACGCCGACGGTTGGTGGGACACCGAGGAACTCGCCGGATTCCTGCGGCTCGTCCACCGGAGCTTGGCGCGCCTGCATCCGACCCGGGACCGGTTCCATCGCTGGGTCAGCCCCATCGTTGACCCGATTGCTCAGCTGCGGCGGCCCGACAAAGCGCGCGACCGCCGTAATGTCCGCGCGCATTACGACGTCGGCAACGGGTTGTTCGAGCGGGTACTCGACGACACGATGATGTACTCCTGCGCGGTGTTCGATTCGTGGGACGACGCACTGGAAACCGCATCGCTCGCCAAGGTCGATCGACTCGCATGCCTGCTCGAGCTCGGCCCGGGCGATCGCCTGCTCGAGATCGGCACCGGGTGGGGTGGCTTCGCAATCCACGCGGCGCGGCGCTACGGCTGCCACGTCACGACCACCACCGTGTCCAAGGAACAGTACGAGTACGCGCGTGCGCGAGTGCACGATGCCGGCCTCGACGACCTGGTGACCGCGCGCGCCGACGACTACCGCGACATTCACGACACCTTCGACAAAGTGATCGCGATCGAGATGATCGAAGCCGTCGACTGGCGCGACTACGACGACTTCTTCGCGCAGTGCCGCCGGCTCCTCGCCGAAGACGGCCTGCTCGCAATGCAGGCAATCGTGGTGCCCGATGCCAGCTTTGACCGGGCCAAACGCCACCGTGACTTCATCAAAGGTGTGATCTTTCCCGGGAGCTGCATCCCTTCGGTCGGTGTGCTCACCACGTCGGCGAAGCGTTGCGGAGGGTTCTCACTCGTTCATCTCGACCATCTCGGCGCGCACTACGCCGAGACTCTGCGGCGGTGGCGCGCGAATCTCGTGGCCGCCCGTGACGAACTCGCGGACAGCGGCTTCGACGAACGGTTCATCAGGCTCTGGAAGTTCTACTTCGCCTACTGCGAAGCAGGCTTCGACGAAAACTACACGAACGTCACGCAACTGCTGTACGCGCCGCCCGACCGGCCGCAGACCGCCCTCACGGCCGCGCGGAAACGACCCCTGGCGTTGACACAATGAGCGCGAAGGCGGCTCGCGAAGAACTGACCCAGCACGACTGGCCAAGGAGCGTCGATGCTCGAACTGAATGATGAGGACGGTGTGGCGTGGCACTTCCCGCGTCTCGACTCGCGTGACCTCGAAGGACGAGGCAGGGTGTTGCCCGACGATTTCGAGGGTTCGTCGAATCTGGTGTTGGTCGCGTTTCGGCGTGAGCAACAGGGAATGGTCGATACGTGGGTCGCGTGGTTCGAGGGGATCTCCGCTGCGTATCCGGGGCTTCGGTGTTATGAGGTTCCGGTGCTCGCGACGCCATGGTCGGCGGCTCGCGGGTTCATTGATGGTGGTATGGCTCGTGCGGTGCGTGAGCGGGAGGCGCGTCGCCGGACACTGACTGTGTATACCGATGTTCGGCGCGTCACTGATGCGCTCGCGATCGATGACACCGGCACGGTGACAGTGTTGTTGGTGGGTGCTGATGGCCGCGTGCGTTGGCGTACGACCGGACCG
>CAZLEC010000959.1:0-1542 GCA_964558245.1 uncultured Burkholderiales bacterium
CGCCGTTGGTGAGCGCGCGGATCGCCTCGACCGCGTCGGTCTTCGACGCGTCGACGGTGTGGGTCGCGCCGAACTCCTTCGCCCATTCGAGCTTGCGGGCGTCGAGGTCGACCCCGATGATCGTGTGCGCGCCCGCGAGCTTGGCCGCCGCGATCGCCGCGTTGCCCACACCGCCGCAGCCGAACACGGCAATCGAGTCGTCGCGCGTCACGTTGCCGGTGTGCGCGGCCGCGCCGAACCCGGCCATCACGCCACAACCCAGGAGCCCGGCCGCTTCGGGCTGGGCGCGGGAGTCGACCTTCGTGGCCTGGCCCGCGGCGACCAACGTCTTCTCCGCGAACGCGCCGATGCCGAGCGCGGGCGAGAGCGGCGTGCCGTCGGCGAGGGTCATCTTCTGCTGCGCGTTGTGCGTGGAGAAGCAGTACCACGGACGTCCGCGCCGGCATGCCCGGCACTCGCCGCACACCGCGCGCCAGTTGAGGATCACGAAGTCGCCCGCGGCAACGCCGGTCACGCCGTCGCCGATCGCGTCGACCACGCCCGCGGCCTCGTGGCCGAGCAGGTAGGGGAAGTCGTTGCCGATGCCGCCCTCGCGGTAGTGCAGGTCGGTGTGGCACACGCCGCACGCCTGCACGCGCACGGTCACTTCTCCGGGCCCGGGATCGGGCACCACGATCGTCTCGACGGTCACCGGCTGCTTCACGCCGGTCGCCACCACGCCTCGCACTTGTTCGGCCATGGCGGTGGAGATTACGACGGGCTCAGCGGCCGAGTTACGACACCTTCACGATCGGACAGTTGAGGACGATCGGCGCCGGCGAAACGGTGAGCTCACCCTTGGTGGCGAGCTCGTTGATCTGATCGTCCTTCACGAGCAGGACCGGCGTCACGCCCGCCTTCCACTTCACGGTTACTTCCTGCCACAGGGGCGAGTAGCTGTCTTCGCCCGGTTCAGTGGAGTACACGACCGGCTGGTTGGGCGCGGCCGCGCCACTGACCATGTAGAGCGCCGGGTTCTTCCCGGCCGGCTGCGCGAGCAGGGCCGCCGAGTAGTTGATGTGCTCCGACGCGGCCTGGGCCTTGTCGGTCACGTCGGTGCTGAGCATCGTGTCGACGTGGCCGTCGTAATAGCCGTAGGTCACCGGCTGGTTGACGGTCTTCGCAGTGGGAACGGCCGTTGCCGCAGTCACCTTCACAATCGGGCAGTTGAGGACGACCGACGTCGGTGTCTCCGTCAGCTCGCCCTTGCCGGCCAGCGCGTTGATTTGATCGTCGCGCACGAGGAGCACCGGGGTTACTCCCGCCTTCCACTTCACCGTGATCTCTCGCCACAGCGGCGAGTAGTCGTCTTCGCCGGGCTCGGATCCGAACACGAACGGTTGGTTGGCAGCCGCGGGTCCGCTCACCATGTAGAGCGACGGGAACTTGCTCACCGCCTGGTTGACGATCGCAGCCGAGTAGTTGATCTTGCTCGACGTCGCCTGGGCCTTGTCCGACACGTCGGTGCTGAGCATCCAGTCGACGTGGCCGTCGTAGTAGCCA
>CAZLEC010000960.1:0-1540 GCA_964558245.1 uncultured Burkholderiales bacterium
CGAGCGGGACTTTGCCTTTGCAACTCAGGCGTCATCGCGGTCGTGCTTCGCCGCGTACATCGCGTGGTCAGCGCGCGTGAGGAGCGCCTCGTGGCTCTCGTCGTGCCGCTCGGTGATCGAGTAGCCGACGCTTGCACCCGGTCGGACGGTCGCCGCGCCGGTCGCGATCGGCTCCCTCATCACATGCTCGATGCGTTCGGCGAGGGCCGGCAGCGACGCCGGGTCGTCGACTCGGTCGAGCAGGATCACGAATTCGTCGCCGCCGATCCGGGCGATCGTGTCCTCCTCGCGAACGATCGACTGCAGCCGGCGCGCGGTCTCCACGAGCACGTGGTCGCCGACGGCGTGGCCGTATTCGTCGTTGATCGCCTTGAAGCCGTCGAGGTCGACGACCATCAGGCCGACGGCACCCGGACGGCGCGCTAGGTGCGAGCGCGCAACGGAGAAGCGATCCAGCAGCAGCCGCCGGTTCGCCAGTCCCGTGAGGCTGTCGTGCAGGGCCATCTCCTCGCGGCTTGCGAGCCCGGCCATCAGCGCCGCCGCGGTCAGACCCGACGCGGAGCAGGCCACGAGGTACATCTGCGCGGGGAGCAAGCCCGTGAACGCTCCCGAGCCGCTGAACGGGCCGTCGCCGATCGTCGTCAACGTCTCGACGACCGCGCCGGCGACGAAGACCATCACGGCAGCCGCACGCGTACCGAGGAGAACCCCGGTCACCGACAGCGCCGGGATCACGAGGAACGGCAGCCCGGCGGATGCCGAGAATCGCCACGGCAGCGCAACCGCGATCACCGCGAACGTCAGCGGCAATGCCCACCTCCGCGCAAGGGTCAGCGCCGGCCGGAAGCTCGCACCGGCGATGGTCAGGATCACCGGCGCCACGACGATCACGCCGAGCGCGTCGCCGACGTACCAGCGACCGCTGAACGGCCAGATCGCCCCGCCGCCCATCAGCCAGTTCCAGCGCTAGCCCACGGTCGCGCTCAGCAACGGTCCGCACACACCCGCGGCGGCGTAGAAGAGGCCGAGGTCGCGCAGGCGCGAAAGGTCGGGTCGCGCCGGCAGCCAGCGCCGGAGCAACGTGGCGGCCAGGAGTGGTTCGAGACAGTTCGCGACCGCGAGCCCGGGCGCGACGCGAATCGGGAACCCCGCGCTGACGATGTCCATGGTGAAGTCGGCCAGGCCGATCGCCAGCAGGTACAACGGCCACTCGCGCCGCGGGCGCAGCAGCAGCACGGAGACGGTGAGCCCCGATGCCGGCCACAGCGTCGCGCCGACCGATGTCCCGAAGGAGGTCTCCACCGTGATCAGCTCGTAGATGCCTGCGTAGGCAGCGCCGACCGCTACCGCGCGAACGAGAACCCAGAACCACGGCGGGATCGCCGCATGGGCGTGCGTCCCCGTCACCGGTGCCTCCGCAATTCCGGCCTGCATCCGCCCTATTTCGGCAGCACGAGGCGGATTCCTGAGCCTGGGCCGGACGCGCTACTGCCGCAGGCGCGGGTCGAGCATCACCTGTGCGGCGTCGATCAGCACGTTG
>CAZLEC010000961.1:0-1538 GCA_964558245.1 uncultured Burkholderiales bacterium
ATCGCCGCCGGCTCGACGCCGCGTCTCGTCGGCCTCTTCGGCTACGACACGAAGCCGGGCACGATGTCGAGCGAGTTGCTGAAGGAAGTCCGCTACGGGCGGAAGTCTTGACCGATCACACGATGCAGGTCGGTGAGGGGTTTGCCGGTACGGGCGCCGACGCCGCGCACCTCAACACCGTGCTCGGTGCGAAGGAAGGTCCCGTGGGCGTCGCGTGGACGACCGCGCTCGCGACGCCGAGGCTCGGTCACACACCGTTCGTCGTGGTGGCGCGCCCAAACCTTCCCGTGAAGCCGTTCACGCTGTTCGTGAACAAGGCCGCGATCGACCCCGAGAAGGGCGAACGTCACGCGCGGCTCACGTGGGGTGCGGCGCAGGCCGGTGTCGCCGCCGGCGTGATTGCCGCCGCGCGGGGCCGCGTGTTCCGCGCCGACGAGCTCGAGCACCTGTTGCTCATCGCGGCGGTGTGGGTCGACCCGGACGCGAACGACGAGGAAGCCGTGTTCGCCAACAACGAAGCCGCGACGCTCGCCGCGCTCACCGCCGGTCACGACGGGCTGCCCCGGGCCGCCGACGTGCTCGCGGCCGGCGTTCCGCAGAATCCCTTCTTCCGGACGTGAGCTCCGTTGCGATGACGCCGGAGCAAGCCGCGCACGAGACGCGAGAGGCGATCGTGAGCTTCGTGAGCGGATTCATGACCGACCCCGCGACGTACGCGTACGGCGCCGAGCTCGGCTTCGAGGGCATGGACTTCTACGCCGCCGGTCGCGGCGGTGTGCTCGGAGAGGTCTCGGCCGACGTCGTGACGGCCGCGTTCGTGTTCTTCGAGCCGGGAACCGTGCGCGCCGCGTGGGAACGCTCGGCCGCGGTCATGCCCCGCCGACAGGCCGCGGCGGAGTGGGCCGGTCGCTGCCACGCCTGGGCTCGCGAGCACCTCGCCGAAGACAGAGACTGGACATTGCTCGCCGCGCTCGCCGGCCGTGTCGTCGGCACCGCGCAGATCGCCGCCGCCCCGCTCTTCGCGGGGTGGCGCGCGTTGCCGGAGCCGACGGATGCACGGGAGCTCACGATGCACCGGCTCAACGGGCTGCGCGAGCTGCGGGGCGCGTTGCACGGAGCCGCGGTGCTCACCGTCGGGCTGTTGCCGGTCGAGGCGATCGCGGTGCGCACGTCGGCGATGCTCCCGGTGTTCGGATGGTCGGAGCCGTATCCCGAGTCGGAGCCGCTGCGCGATCGCTGGACGCTCGCCGAGGCCCGCACCGATCGCATGTTCGGCCGCAACCTCGGCGTGCTCGACGCGGAGGAGCGCGGCGCGTTCGTGGAGTTGCTCGGTACCATTTCGTCATGACCATGCTCGAAGTTCCCACCGCGATCCACCGGGCCGACGACGATCTCCCGTGGGTCGACATCGGCGACGGCTCGCTGCTCAAGGTGCTCCAGATCAAAGAGCGCGAGGGGCTGTGGGTCATCCGCAACCGCTTCATGCCCGGCTACCAGGTGCAGACGCACAAGCACACCGGCCCGGTGTACGCGTTCAC
>CAZLEC010000962.1:0-1532 GCA_964558245.1 uncultured Burkholderiales bacterium
GCCGCGAGCACCGACTCGACGATGTTGTGGTAGCCGGTGCACCGGCAGAGGTTGCCCTCGATGCCGATGCGGACGTCACGCTCGCTCGGATTCGGGATCTCGTCGAGCAGCGACACCGCGGCCATCACCATGCCCGCAGTGCAATAGCCGCACTGGAGCCCGTGGTGCTCGTGGAACGCCTGTTGCACCGGATGCCAGGCGTCGCCGTCGGCGAGGCCCTCGATCGTGGTGACCGCAGAACCGTCGGCCTGGGCGGCAAGCATCGTGCACGACTTCACCGACTCGCCGTCGACCAGCACGGTGCACGCACCGCACGACGACGTGTCGCAACCGACTTTCGTGCCGGTGAGGCCGCACGCCTCGCGCAAGTAGTGGACCAGCAGGGTGCGCGGCTCGACGTCGTGCGCCTGGGCCATGCCGTTTACGGTGAGTCCGATGTTCACGCGGGGGAATCTAGCCCGCCACGTTGGGGCCCGCGCGGGTCACCGTGATCCGCACCAGGACCCGGCGGTCGCGCACCATGGCGGCGCGGTAGTCGTCCCAGTCGGGGTGCTCGCCCGAGACCCTCCGGTAGTAGTCGACGAGGCCGTCCATCGCCTCCGGCAGGCGCACGATCTCGGCCGTGCCCTCCACCTGCGCCCACTGTCCGAAGAACCCGTCGTTGAGCACGCAGATCGCCACACGCGGGTCGCGCTCGATGTGCTTCACCTTCATCGCCGTCTCGCGGGTGCTCACGACCACCCGGCCGTCGTCGTCCACGTCGCAGGCGATCGGTGACATGGCTGGCTGGCCGTCGGCGCGCCGGGTCGCCATCACCCCGTGGTGATTCGAGCGGATGAACTCGAGCGCGTCGGCGACGTTCACCCGGCGCCCCTACAGGGTCGCCAGCACGGGCGCGAGCTTGTCGGCCGACACGAACGTCGCGCCGACCACCTTGCGGTCCACGAACGCCACGACCCCGTCGGGACCGATCACGAACACCGACCGCTTCACCGCGATCAGCTTCCCGCCCCGCACGCCGTAGAGGTCGATCACCTTTTTCTCCGTGTCGGCGAGCAGCGGGAAGTGGAAGCCCCGCTTCGCCGCCCACGCCTCGTGGCTGTCGACGTCTTGGGGCGAGATCCCCAACAGCACCGCGCCGGTCTCCTCGAACTTGGAGAAGTCGTCGCGGTAGGAGCACATCTGGCGTGTGCATCCCGGGGTGTTGTCGCCCGGGTAGAACGCGAGCACGACCTTGCGCCCGCGGTACTCCGAGAGCGTGTAGTCACGACGCTCGCCGTCGCAGACGCCGGGCAACGTGAAGTCGGGTGCGGCCTGTCCTACCTCGACCATGCGATTTCCTCTCGGAAGAACTAGGCGCTGACCGCTTCGAGCACGGCGTCGGGGATGTCGAAGTTGGCGTAGACCGCCTCGACGTCGTCGTGATCCTCGAGCGCATCCATCAGCCGCAGCACCGACTTGGCCTTGTCCTCCTGGTCGAGGGCAACGCTCGTGGTCGGGATCATCGTGAGGTCCGACGACTTCACCTTGAT
>CAZLEC010000963.1:0-1531 GCA_964558245.1 uncultured Burkholderiales bacterium
GGCCTCACCGAAGCGGAGGCCGGCTCCGACGCGGGTGCGACGCGCACGCGCGCGGTGCTCGACGACGCGGCGGGGGAGTGGGTCGTCGACGGTCAGAAGACGTTCATCACGAACTCCGGCACCCCGATCACGAAGTGCGTCACGATTACGGCCCGTACCGGTGAAAACCAGATCTCGAACATCGTCGTCGACGCGGGGACTCCCGGCTTCACCGTGATGGCGCCGTACCGCAAGATGGGCTGGCACGCGTCCGACACCCACGAGCTCGTGTTCGACGGCTGCCGCGTCCCCGAGGGAAATCTGCTCGGAACGCGCGGCGAGGGCTTCAAGACGTTTCTCCGCATTCTCGACGAGGGTCGGATCGCGATCGCCGCGCTCGCGGTCGGGCTCGCGCAGGCGTGCCTCGACGCGTCGGTCGCGTACGCGCGTGAGCGCCGTGCGTTCGGCGGTCCGATCGGTCGGTACCAGTCGATCGCGTTCAAGTGCGCCGACATGGCGGTTGCGGTCGAGAACGCGCGCAATCTCACGTACAAGGCCGCGCGCCTGCGCGATCGGGGCGAGCCCTTCCGGAAGGCGTCGGCGATGGCAAAGCTCTACGCCAGCGAGATCGCGGTCGACGCGACACGCGACGCGGTGCAGATTCACGGGGGTTACGGCTTCATCGACGAAACACCGGTCAGCCGCTTCTACCGCGACGCGAAGATCCTCGAGATCGGAGAGGGGACCAGTGAGATCCAGCGCCTGATCATTGCGCGTGATCTCGGTCTTCCTGTGGAGTAGTCGAGTGCAAGCGTGCGCCGGGGTGCACGAGAACGCGCGGTGGTCGCCGGTACACTCCGCCACCGCGTGCACGGGGTCAGCTCACTTCGAACCTTCCTGCGTCGATTCGTCGTCGCGTTCGTGGTGGCGGCCGTCATCAGTGGCGCCGGTGTCGTGGCCGCGAACGTGCTCGAGAACCAGAAGTTGTCGAGCATCCTGCGGATCGACCTGCCCAACGTGTTGGCGCCGGGCAAGCCGGGCGCGCCCGCCAACTACCTGATCATCGGCTCCGATTCCCGGCAGTTCGTCGACACGCCGGCCGAGGCGAAGGCATTCGGCAACGAGAAGACGGTCGGTGGCGCCCGCTCCGACGTGATGATGATCGTGCACGTCGTGCCGGTGCTCGGTACCGCGTTCGTCGTGTCGTTCCCGCGCGACACCGAGGTCGCGATCCCCGGTCACGGAACCGACAAGCTGAACGCCGCGTTCGCGTTCGGCGGCCCGTCGCTCACGATCAAGACGTTCGAACAAGACTTCGGGATCCCGATCCAGCACTACCTGGCGGTCAACTTCATCGGGTTCCAGAAGATCGTCAACGCGATCGGCCACGTGAAGATCTACTTCCCGACGCCCGCGCGCGACTTCTTCACCGGCCTCAATCAGCCCGTCGCCGGGTGCCAGTCACTCAACGGCGTGGAAGCCCTCGAGTACGCGCGTTCCCGGCACTACGCGATCCCGGCGCGCGGGGTCGCGAATCCCGACCCGAACAACA
>CAZLEC010000964.1:0-1527 GCA_964558245.1 uncultured Burkholderiales bacterium
CGCACCGAGGGCTTCTGGCCGGTGATCGTCGTGAGGTCGGTGACCGCGCCGTCGAGCAGCGAACGCTGCTGGGTCGCGCGCCCGACTCCCATGTTCACCACGATCTTGGTGAACCGCGGGACCTGCATGACGTTGGTCAGCCCGAGCTCATCTTTGAGCCGAGGCTTGATCTCGTTGTCGAAGCGGGTGCGCAACCGGGGCCGCTCCACCGTGGGCGTGTTGGCCGCCATCAGATGTCACCCCCGCAGCGCCGGCAGATCCGGACCTTCTTGCCGTCGTCGCCGAAGCGGTAACCGACTCGTGTCGCACCGCACTTGTTGCACCACAGCGCGACGTTCGAGACGTGGATCGGCATCTCCTTGTCGATGATGCCGCCCTGCATCGTCGCCCCGCGCGGCTTCTGGTGCCGCTTCACGACGTTGATGAGCGCGGTCGACGTGACGATGACCTTGTCGCGCGCCGGCAGCACCTGCGTGATCGTTCCGCGCTTGCCGACATCCTTGCCGGACAGCACGACGACGTCGTCTCCCTTGCGCAGCTTCACGGTTACAACACCTCCGGCGCGAGCGAAACGATCCGCATGAACTTCCGGTCGCGCAGCTCACGGCCGACGGGGCCGAAGATGCGCGTACCGCGGGGTTGCATCTGGTCGTTGATGAGCACGGCCGCGTTCTCGTCGAAGCGGATGTAGCTGCCGTCGGGACGGCGCTTCTCCTTCTTCGTACGCACGACGACGCACTTCACGACGTCACCCTTCTTCACCGACGCTCCGGGCACGGCATCCTTGACCGCGGCGACGAACACGTCGCCGATGCTCGCATAGCGACGACGCGTGCCGCCCAGCACCTTGATGCAGAGCACCTCGCGTGCACCCGAGTTGTCGGCCACTCGGAGCCGGCTCTCCTGTTGGATCATCGGGCACGCTCGAGTACTTCCACGACGCGCCAGCGCTTCAGCTTCGAAAGCGGTCGCGTCTCGCTCACCCGCACCCGGTCGCCCTCGCGCACGTCGTTGGCCTCGTCGTGCGCGTAGAGGTGCTTCGTACGCTGGACCGTCTTCTGGTAGCGGCGGTGCCGCACCCGGTCGACGACCGCGACTACCACGGTCTTGTCCATCTTGATCTGCACGGCGATGCCCTCACGGACCTTCCGGCTGTTCGATCTCGGTTCCGGCGCGTCGTCCGCCATCACGTGTCCTCTCGCATCGCCTCGTGCGCCTCGATCTCGCGCTGGCGGCGCAGGGTGTGCATCCGTGCGATCTCGCGTCGAGCCAACGGGAGGCGGGTCGTGTCGTCGAGCTGGCCCGTCGCGTGGCCGAAGCGCAGCTTGAACAGCTCGTCCTTCGCCTCGGCGAGGCGCAACTCGAGCACGTCGTCGGTCAGCTCGCGTAGCTCTCGGGCATTCGTCATCGCTACGCCTCCTCCTCGCGCATGATGAACCGGGCCTTGATCGGGAGCTTGTGGATCGCCAGGCGCATCGCTTCGCGTGCGATCGGCTCGGTCACACCCGAGAGCTCGAACAGCACGCG
>CAZLEC010000965.1:0-1526 GCA_964558245.1 uncultured Burkholderiales bacterium
GGGCATGAAGTGGTTCCAGCCGGCGCGGCACTGGTCGAAGCACGGCAGCTCTGGGCTGAGCCCGACGTGGCGGAACGCGAGGGCGCAGGTCCCGTCGGCGTTCGGCCGCACCGAGAACGAAGGCTTGGTCCCCACCCAGTCAGCCATGACCGCACAGTCGGTCACCGTCCAGGTGACGTCGCCCGTCCCCCGGGTGTGCTCGAGCGTGAAGAACACGAACGGCGCGTGGTCGCCGACGAAGAGCCGGACCTCGTCGCCGTGACGCTCGGAGCTGGTGACGGCGGTCCACCAGCGGCTGATCACGCTGCCGTCGGTCACGGCCGCGATGACCTGCGGCAACGGAACGTCCACCTGCATGTCGTAGGTGTAGTCGTCTGTGGCTGCCGGTGCGGTTGGGGCGAGGGATGAGCGAGCGGTCATGACTGTCTCCTGTTCGAGGCTCCGGGGCCGTTCCCCGATGTGCAACCAATCATTGCACGTTTCCCGTGAACGCGCAACCATTGGTTGCGCATTTGCGGAAGAGCGGCGCGAGGTCGGGCAGGATGGCGGGCATGGCCGAGACGAGCGCAGCCGATGAGCTGGTGGCCGCCATCCAAACCGGCGACATCGACGCGGTCGAGCGTCTGTTGGCGTCCGACGCCGGTTTGGCGTCGTCATCGCTCGGGGGCCGGCACGGCACGCGGACGCCGCTGCACGTCGCTGCCGACTGGCCCGGCTACTTCCCGAACGGTCCGCAGATCGCGCGGCTCCTCATCGCCGCCGGCGGCGATCCGAACGCGCGCGATCCCGGAAAGGGTTCCGAGACGCCGTTGCACTGGGCCGCGAGCAGTGATGACGTCGAGGTCGCACGCGTGCTGATCGATGGCGGCGCCGACATCGACTTGCCCGACGGTTCCATCGGCACCCCGCTCGACAACGCAATTGGATATCGATGTTGGAATGTCGCGCGGTTGCTCGTCGAGCGCGGCGCGCGAGTCGAGAAGTTGTGGAACGCGGCGGCGCTCGGCATGGTCGACCGACTCCGGGAAATCCTGTCGAGCCGCCCTGATTGCGACCCTGACGAGTTGTCCGGGGCGTTTTGGCATGCGTGCGCCGGCGGACAGCGACGCGCGGCGGAGCTCCTCCTCGGTGCAGGCGCAAACCTGAACTGGATCCCCGGATACGTCCACGAAACCGCACTCGACGCCGCACAAGGACACGGAACCCAGCGCCAGAACGTGATCGGCTGGCTCCGCGAGGGCGGCGCCCGGAGCGCCGACGCCGAGTGACTCTCGCGTCCCCTCGGCCAACGCGCGTTCAACGCGGAGCGTGCTGAGAGGACTTCTCGGGGTCGAGGTCGTCGAACGCGTCGAGCGTCGGGGCGACGAAACGCGCCGCGCGCTCGATGTCGGTCCGCACTGCCGCGTCGAGTGCAGCAATCGACGTCGCGTCACGAACGCGGCGGAACGTCGCGCGTACCTTCGTGCGAACGAGTCCGATGACAACGGTGGCCGCCACCTGAACTTCGGGATCTTCCGGATCGGCGC
>CAZLEC010000966.1:0-1524 GCA_964558245.1 uncultured Burkholderiales bacterium
GAACGGGGAGCTTCGAGGGCGCCCCGACCGACCTCTTCGACGAGACCGCGGCCGCGCAGCTCGCGGCGTTCGAGGCATTTGGCGCCCTCGATCGGATCGTGCACCATCCCGCCGGAGACATGCCCGGCGCCGCGTTCATCGGCTTCCGCGCCGGCGACCTCTTGCTGCACGGATGGGACATCGCCCGCTCGACCGGTGGCGACGACTCGCTACCCGGTCAACTGGCGGAAGCGATCCACGCCGTCTACCTGCCGACGGCCGACACGGCGCGCACCTTCGGCATCTTCGCCGACACCGGCACCGAAGTGACCGACGACGCGCCCATCGCCCAGCGCCTGCTGGTCCTCACCGGCCGCGCTTGACCGACGCTCGCCCTCGCCAGGCGTGTGCAAGCGCGCACTGTCCAGTAGCGAATCGGCGAGTGCCCGATCGGCAGATATGCGTCTCGTCTCGCGCTGCTGTCAGCCGCCCGTCGCGGCCGCGTGTGTCCGGCGCCCCGAGATGCGTCGGCGGTTGTCGGTCTTGCAACGATGATGGACATATGACCAACATGGGCCCTGACGTCGCAGTGCCACTGCATGGCGGGTGGGCCGTATGTTCCATGCACTCTCTGTAGCCGGATGCGGGAGGTCTGGCCGAAGGGAGGGCGACCAAAGAGGCCTTGGTCCCTACTTGTCGAGTGTGAGCGCAAGCATCCTCCATAGGAAGGACGAAGGAGCAACTCATGGTCCGCTGCCGCATTCCGGCTGTCACAACTGCGCTGATCTTCATGGCCGGGACCGCGCTCGGGTTCGTCCCGCCGGTGGGTGCCGCATCGAACTGGACGATCGTCGCCAGTCCCACGCCGGACACGGGCGGAGTCCTGAACTCGGTCTCGTGCACGAGTGCCAAGAGTTGCCTCGCGGTCGGAATCAGCGCCCCGACCCGACAGAGGAAGCCCTTGGCAGAGCGCTGGAACGGCTCGATATGGTCGATCGTCCCGGCGCCAAGTACCGGCGACCTCAGCAGGCTGTCTTCCGTCTCGTGCACGAGCGCGACCAACTGTTTCGCGGTCGGCAGCAACGACATCCAGATCCAGTCATTGGTCGAACGGTGGAACGGCGCCAAGTGGTCGTACATGCCAACGGCTGCGTCCCCGGGCGGGCTGCAAAGTGTCTCGTGCGCAAGCACGACGAGCTGCTTCGCAGTTGGCCATACCAACACCAACCCCAAAGAGACGCTGATCGAACGGTGGAACGGCACGAAGTGGATTGCGACCGCGAGCACGAACCCGGGTGGTGACTATCTCAACTCGGTGTCGTGCACGAGCGCGAGGAGCTGCCTCGCCATTGGCAACAACTCGTCATTGACCGAACGGTGGGACGGCAAGCGCTGGACGCTCCTCACCGGTCTGAAGCTGCTTCCGACCAATCCCGGGCTTAGCGGGCTGTCCTGCACCAGCGCGACATTCTGTGTGGCGGTCGGTTGGCACCGCGACTCGCAGACTGCGATCGAGGTCTGGAACGGCTCCGATTGGTCACTCGT
>CAZLEC010000967.1:0-1518 GCA_964558245.1 uncultured Burkholderiales bacterium
GCCCGGTGCGAGCGGCGTAATGAAGTTGATCGTCCCGCTCTTGTGGTCGGGACTGATGCCGGTGAAGTAGCCGTTCGGACCGCCGTAACCCGTCAGGTCCACCGCGTTGTCCTTGTCGGGATAGCGGCCACTGTCGTAGTTCGACCCGTGCACGATGTGGGATCCGCAACTCAGACCGGCCATACCACTGGTCGAGTTGGGGTCCTGGCAGACGCCGTCGTCGTCGAGACCGAACGCCGTTTGCGTCGAAGAAAGCGGCAGGCTGGCGATCGTCGCGGTCGAGTTGTTGATGATCCCGATCAGCGTGTCCTCGACACCGTCATAAGCGCCCGGCGCCGGATCCCCCGCCTTCGTGGCGTGAGGGTCCTGGAGGATCTGAACTCCGGTGTTCGTCACGTTCACGAGCAGCGTGCAACTCGTGTTCCATCCGACCGCCGGGCACTCGCCGAAGGGCGGTGTCGGTGTGGCAGTTGCCGACGCCACATTCTGGAACAGGCCGGGTGAGGTCAGCAGCAATGCGGCCGACGCGAACACCAGCGCGACTCTCCGGAACAAGCCATGCCCGAGACGCGATCCGCCTCGTCCCCGCCTGGTTGGCTTCATAACAGGATTCCCCCCGGCTTCACTAGCCCTTTAGGGCGTCCGCCCTCGGTTCATTCACGAGAAGGACACACCCACGCCATGAAGAACCAAGCGACCCACGAACACTCGCAACCTTGACATCCGCCTGGGGAATTCGTAGCGAGAACCTGCGTTTGCTACAAGATCCAATCTCGCGGGGGGCGAACTCCGCGTTCGGAGCACCTACGAACTGAAACCAGTAGCTCGCGGGGGTGCAAGTTCAGTAGATGTGAGCTGTCGAATTCGACTTAAAGGAAAAGAGAGACGACAGAACATCTGAGAAGCCGAAAGGACGATGAAACAAAAGTGCGATGTAGCAGCTCGCCGAACAGACACATTGTCCGGCGTGACCCGCGGCCCGCACGACGGGCGCGAACGTGGCGATCTCCGGCCCGGATCAGCGCGGTGCCAGAATCAGGGGATGGCAGAGGCGATCCAGTTCTACTTCGACCCGATGTGCCCGTACGCGTACCAGACCTCGGTCTGGATCCGCGACGTACGCGACCGCGTCGGCCTCGACATCACCTGGCGGTTCTTCTCGCTCGAAGAGGTGAACCGGGTCGAGGGGAAACGCCACCCGTGGGAGCGTCCGTGGTCGTACGGCTGGGGTCAGATGCGCGTCGGCTCGCTGATCCGCCGTGAGCTCGGCAACGACGAGCTCGACCGCTGGTACGCCGCGGTCGGATCGGCGTTCTTCAACGACGGCAGCAAGACCCACGTCCCCGAAGTGCACGCCGAGCTCCTGCGCGCGCAGGGCTTCGATCCCGGTCTCGTCGAGCGCGCGATCGCCGACCCCGGCACGATCGACGACGTGCGGGCCGAACACGATCATGCGGCCGCCGCCTACGGCGCCCACGGCGTGCCCACGATCGTGTTCGGGTCGGGGTACGCCGTGTA
>CAZLEC010000968.1:0-1517 GCA_964558245.1 uncultured Burkholderiales bacterium
CGGCGCGCCGCCGCGGGCCACGACCCCTTCGATCACGACGCGGCCGTCGCGCCAGACCGCGGTCGCGGCCATCGGTGGGCGCTTCGGACCGAGACGCACGACGTCTTCGCGCGAGTAGACGACCCGCACCACGCGGCCGAAGTGATCCGCGAGCTCGCGCGCGGCACCCGGCGCGGCCGACGCGAGCTTGCCGCCGAACGCGCCACCGTTCACGACCGGCGACGCCGATTGTCCGCCGGGCTCGCACCACGATGCGTCGGGCTCGAGGTACGCGGGCTCGACCCACGACGTCGCGAGCCGCACGCCACCGGGAGGGCAGGGCGCGAGCGCGTCGAACAGCGGAGGGCGTTCTTCCACGGTGGTGCGCCGACCTTGCACCTTGCCGGCCGCGCCGCGTGCCTCGCTCAACGACGAGCCGACGACCCAGCGCGCGCCCGCCGCCTCGACCGCTTCGGCCGTGGATCCCGGCGGGAGTGGAACCGCGACCAGCGCGTCGCGCGGCGCGGTGTCGTCGGCGAAGGGTGCGCCACCGAGCGGGATGTCGGGGCGCACGGCTTGCACGACGCCGCCCTCCAACTCGGCGCGCCGGGCCGCGGCGTCGAGATCGCGCGCACCCACGACCGAGACCGCGCCTGCAGTCGGCGAGCCGGCGGCCGCGATCGCCTCGTACACCGATTGCCAGCCGGTGCACCGGCACAGGTGCGCGGCGAGCGCGCGATCGAGATCGCGCACGCGTCCACTTGACGCGCGCATGATGATCCCGGGCGTGCAAAAACCGCACTGCGAGCCACCCGTCGCGACGAACGCCTCCGCGGCCCGCGCCCGCACCGCCGGATCGAGACCCTCGACGGTCGTGACCGACCGGCCGGCGACCCGGGCGAGTGGAGTGACGCACGAGACGCGCGGCTCGCCGTCGACGAGCACCGTGCAACAGCCGCACTGACCTTGCGGCGCGCAACCGTCCTTCACCGAGAGGACGCCCAGGCGCTCCCGCAACACGAGCAGCAGCGACTCGTCGCCGGGCGCGGTCACAGCGACCGCGTCACCGTTGCACGTGAAGCGGTACTCGGACTCGGGTTGGTCCACGAGGCGTCAGCCTCGCGACGCGGAGCTCAGGAGAAGGACTGGCCGCAGCCGCAGGTGCGCTGGGCGTTCGGGTTGTTGATCGTGAACCCGGCGCCTTGGAGTCCGTCCTTGTAGTCGAGCGACGCACCTTCGAGGTACTCGGCGCTCTGGGGATCGACGACCACGCGGACCGCACCGTCGGCGTAGATCTTCTCGATGTCGTCGGGAGCCTTCTCGCTGTCGAAGAACATCTCGTACGACAGTCCGGAGCATCCGCCCGGGCGGACTGCGACACGCAGGCTCAACTCAGGCTGGTCCTCGGCCGCGAGCAGCTCGCTGACCTTGGCGGTGGCGGTATCGGTGAGCGCGATCATTTCGGTCCTCCACTCGGGTAATGCACCGTTCAGGCTATCCGACCGAAACGGCGACCCGGCACGGGTCACGGTCGTACA
>CAZLEC010000969.1:0-1516 GCA_964558245.1 uncultured Burkholderiales bacterium
GCCCTCGAGGAGGGCATGACCTTCGACGGCTCCACCATCGAGGGCTACAGCCGGATCCAGGAATCCGACATGCTGGCCAAGCCCGACCCCAACACGTTCGAATTGTTACCGGGTGGTGACGCCGACGCGCCGGTTGCCCGCATGTTCTGTGACATACAGGTCTTCTCCGGCGATCCGTTCCACGGAGACCCCCGCTACGTGTTGAAGCGCAACCTCGAACGGGCCCGGGAGAAGGGCTTCACGTTCTTCGTCGGCCCCGAGATGGAGTTCTTCTACTCACGCACTGCCGAGCGGGTCGAGCCGCTCGACAACGCGGGCTACTTCGACCTCACCGCCCACGACCTCGGCTCCCAACTGCGCAAGCAGACCGTCCTGCGGCTCGAGGCGATGGGCATTCCGGTGGAGTACTCGTTCCACGAGAACGGCCCCAGCCAACACGAGATCGACCTCCGCCACACCGACGCGTTGACGATGGCCGACAACGTCATGACGTTCCGGTTGATCACCAAGGAAGTCGCGCAGGATCTCGGCGTGCACGCGACCTTCATGCCCAAGCCGATCGCCGGCGCGTTCGGCTCGGGGATGCACTCGCACCTCTCGTTGTTCGAAGGCGACGTGAACGCGTTCCACGACCCGGGCGACGAGTACGGCCTGTCGAAGGTCGCGAAGCACTTCATCGCGGGTCTGCTCGTGCACGCGAGCGAGATCGTCGCCATCACGAACCAGTGGGTGAACTCCTACAAGCGGTTGATCCCCGGGTACGAAGCGCCGGTCTACAAGTGCTGGGCGCGCAACAACCGGTCGGCCCTCGTGCGGGTACCGCTCCCCAAGAAGGGCAACAGCGACTCGACGCGCATCGAGTTCCGCGCGCCCGACCCCGCGTGCAACCCCTACCTCGCGTTCTCGGTGATGCTCGCCGCGGGACTGAAGGGCATCGAAGAGGGCTACCCGCTCCCGCCCGAGGCGACCGACAACATCTATGCGCTCACCGACGCCGAGCGGCTCGCCGAAGGCATCTCCGCCCTGCCGGGTTCACTGCGGGACGCCCTCGACTCGATGGAGCGGTCGGAGCTCATGGCCGACGCGCTGGGCGAGCACGTCTTCGAGAACTTCCTCGTCAACAAGCGCCGGGAATGGACCGAGTACAAGGCGTACGTGACACCGCTCGAGATCGAGCGATCGCTCGGAACGCTGTAGACCGGCGCCAACATGACCGACGTCAGCGATCTCGTACTCGTCTTTCCCGATCCGCCTCCGCCGCTTCTCGTGCGCACGCTCGATCTCGCCGGGCAGCAATGGAAAGCAGTCGCCAACGCGGCCGTGGCGATGCAAGGTGAGCCGGCCGACGGCTGGCTCGGTGCGGTCGTGTGCGCCGAAGACGACCCCGAAGGCGCGTTCGCGCTGTGCCGTTCGCTCCGCAAGGGCGACGCGCGTGTCGAGTCCATCCTCTTGCTCGTCTCGGGCGCGCAGCTGCACGAGCTCGAGCACCGCGACGACCTGTTCGACGACTTCTGCC
>CAZLEC010000970.1:0-1515 GCA_964558245.1 uncultured Burkholderiales bacterium
TCATACGCATAACCGGCGATGAGTGGCGCCCGTGAACGGTCGTTCGGGGAAGCACATGATGGGAGGGTCACGCTCTTGGTCTCGTTAGGGTGGCGGCGAGGAGGGTGTGGTGCTGCAGCCGGAAACGAGGTTCGCGAAGAGCGGCGAGCTGACCATCGCCTACCAGGTCGTTGGTGAGGGCCCAGTCGACCTCGTGTATGTGCCGGGGTTCATGTCTCACGTCGAGCTCAACTGGGAATACGCGTTCTACAGCGCATTTCTCGACCAGCTCGCCGATTTCTGCCGACTGGTGATTCTTGACAAGCGGGGCACGGGCTTGTCGGACCGGTCGCTCGGGCTCGGCACGCTGGAGGATCGCATGGACGATCTCCGCGCGGTCATGGACTCGGTGGGTCTGGAACGGGCTGCGCTGATGGGGGTGTCGGAAGGGGGTGCATTGAGTGAGTTGTTCAGTGCGACGTATCCCGAGCGTGTGACCGCACTCGTCCTGTGGGCCGCTGCTTGCCCGGGCGTGATGGAGATACCGATGCCAGTGGACGACCTCGTCGATTCGATCGTCGAGAACTGGACGACGGGCAGGGTTATCGATGCGTTCGTGCAACATGCTCCGGACCCGGAGACGGTCCTGCCCCAGCTCGCGCGCTTCGAGCGATACGCGTGTACTCCGGCGATGGCAGGCGAGATCATGCGACGCAACTTCGACAGCGACATGACTGGCGCGCTCCCGCTGATCCAAGCCCCGACCCTGATCACCCAGTGCCGCAACGACCCGATTGTCCGCGTGAGTACCGCGGAGTACCTCGCTGCGAACATCCCGAACGCGCGACTCGCCATTACCGAGGGCGATCATCACGCAAGCTGGCGGCCGTTGGACTACGACGAGACGCTCGGTCTCATCCGCCCTTTCCTGCTCGAATATGCGAACGTGGACGGGACCGCGACCGCGCCGGCGGTCAGTGACCGCGTGCTCTCGACGGTGTTGTTCACCGACATCGTTACCTCCACCGACCAAGCCGTGGCAGTTGGTGACGCACGCTGGCGAGACATGCTCGACAGGCACGACGAACTGTGCCGCACGGAAGTCGACCGCCACCGAGGGATCCTGATCAAGTCGACCGGCGACGGGATCCTCGCCCGTTTCGACGGACCGGGACGCGCGGTGAACTGCGCGCAACGACTCAAGCAGCAGGCCGCCGCGCTCGGGTTGCAGATCCGTTCCGGCGCCCACACCGGCGAGGTCGAGCTTCGGGGCGATGACGTCGGCGGCATCGCCGTCCACATCGCGGCACGCGTCATGAGTTACGCCGGACCGGGCGAGATACTCGTGTCACGCACGGTGAAAGACCTCACGGCCGGCGCCGGGCTCGACTTCATCGATCGAGGCGAACAAGCACTCAAAGGCGTTCCGGAGCTATGGCAGCTCTACGCCGTCGCCGGCTAACGCGAGCTCCGGCGTCTTGTGCGAGACGCGATTCGGCCGGCCGCAATGTCAGAGTGGGAAGACGTTGTCGGTCG
>CAZLEC010000971.1:0-1514 GCA_964558245.1 uncultured Burkholderiales bacterium
GGGACACGACGCGATTGGTTGGGTGAACTGTGAGCGAACGGCAGCCGGTTCGCTCGCCGTGTCTCGAAACTTCATTGACGGCTTCGCCCCAACGCGGCTTTTTAAAGGGGCGTTCGACGTCGAGGTCAGCAGAATGGAATCGATGCTCGACACGATGACGAGAGGCAAAGTTGCGCGGTAGCGCCCTCGAGACCGACCGCACGTGAGCGCGCGGCCGTGCGTTGTTACTCGGAGCGGAGGAGGAGAGCGGTGGGGGTGCGGGCGGCCTGAAGTCCGGGGATGGCGGCAACCAGATTGGCGAGGACGAGCGCGCCCGCGGCCACGAGGAGGACGGTATCGGCGAGGGCCTGCTCGATTGAACAGCTCGGTATCGTGCGCAGGTTGCGCGCGCTCGAGATCTCCAGGGCGCAGTCGACGAGGTGAGGCGAAGGTGCAGGCATCGGAAGTTTCACGTGCGGTGGCGGCGGCCATGTCGACCGCCGCCGCGCTTGACCTGACCGCCGACGAAGCGATCGTGCTTCACAACTCGAACAAGCTCGCGCTGCGCCTGCTGCCTTGTGAGGTCCTTGCCCGAGTCGCACCTGCGGCGCAACAGGTCGCACAGTTCGAGGTCGAACTCGCCCAACTGCTCGCCGAGTCCGAGAGCCCAGTGGGCGCGCTGGAGCCTCGAGTGGAACCGCTCGTCTACGAGCGTGACGGCTTCGTGGTCACGCTGTGGACCTACTACGAGTCGGTGACACCTCGAGAGCCGGTTCCAGCCGACTACGCGAATGCGCTCGCCCGGCTGCATGCCGGCATGCGCACGCTCGATTTCACGACGCCGCACTTCACCGATCGGGTCGCGGAGGCTCAACAACTCGTGGCGAGCCGCGACCACACACCCAAGCTCGCCGACGCGGACCGGGACCTGCTCGGCAACGCGCTTCGAAGCCTGAGAAAAGCGATCGGCCATCGCGGCGCCGCCGAGCAGCTGCTGCACGGCGAGCCGCACCCGGGCAACGTGCTCAACACGAAGGACGGCCTGCTGTTCATAGACCTCGAGACGTGTTGCCGTGGGCCTGTCGAATTCGATCTTGCCCATGTGCCGGAAGAGGTCAGCGAGCGCTATGCGAACGCTGATCCGGAGCTGCTCGGCGAGTGCCGGGGCCTCGTTCTTGCGATGGTCGCAGCGTGGCGCTGGGACCGGGGCGACCAATTCCCGAACGGTCGACGAGCCGGGCGAGAACTCCTCAGCGCCCTTCGCGACGGTCCACCGTGGCCGGCGCTCGACGCCGTGATGCGCGCCGACTAGGTGCGACCCTGCGCGCGATGTGAGAGCGGCGCTTCGGTGACGCTGCTGATCGCGGGAGAGACAAGCTCGACGAGATCAGCCTTCGGCGGGCTTGTCGAACAACAGGATCTCCTCCTCGTCGGGAGGTTGAAACATCGTTGCCCACCTTTCGAAGTGAGCCCGTGTCATAGGCGAGGCTGTCCATTCGCCCGACGCATTGCGACGTGCGGCTCGGTCGACCAAC
>CAZLEC010000972.1:0-1510 GCA_964558245.1 uncultured Burkholderiales bacterium
AACTGCATGCCGTAGGTCGCGCGCGTCCGTTCGCGAAGGTTCGGACGTTCAGCGAGCCAGGTCGTTGCGTACTCCTCGAGCTTGATGCGGGCGAGCCTCGGATCGACAAAGCCTCCCTGAGACTTGTCGACCTCGATGGAGCGAGCGAAGCGCACAGCCTCGCGGCTGGTGCGGAAGGTCTTCGTACGCACCGCGTTGCTCGGCGTTCGATAGCGCACGTCGTATCGAACGTCGTTGTTGGAAAGGCGGCGCTTCGTCACGCTTGCCAACGCTGCACCTCCCGAGAGGAAGCGCGCGCGGTCTTGTACGCGACGACGTAATTGGCGCTCACGGTGTCGGCCTCCTGGTAGTGCAGGTTGGTCGGCTGGCCCGGGTCGAGTTCGCGCTCGGCCCGGGCCATTTGTTTCTGGCCCTCACCGTAACCCGGTGCGCTCGTTCGTTCCAAGATCCGGCTGCGACGTTCGGCCGGTCACCGTGTGACCTGCTCGTTCAGCCGGTCAACGAACGCGTGTAACTCGGCGGGGGGAACGCGCACAGCGCGGCCGATTCGTACGACGCGAATGTCGCCCGCTTCGATCAGTTTGTAGAACGTCGTGCGTCCGATACCGAGCATGCGCGCCGCTGCTGAGACCCGCAGAAGCAGCTCCACTTGAGGGGTTCGTCCGTTGAGGTGCGCCGGCGAACTCGCTTGCGTGTTGTCTCCCATGTGTTGGAAAGGCGCGCGCGGCGTGCGGAACGCGACGCCGAGTTTTCGCCGTGATCTTTCTACAGAGTCGCCGCTCCCGGGGGAGCGGACCGAGTCGACGGTTGAGCGTCTCGCTCGTCGCTTGACGCTGCACTGACAATTTCTCGTTTCAAAACAGTTCGCGCTTGACCGTCGCAATCGACTCAGTTTTCTATCTGAGTTCAGATCGGAGTCTTCTCATGCGTTCCCCGCACCGCTCGCTTGACGTCAACGCATGGTTGGTCGAGCATGACCCGCTCCCGGTACGCGTGTTGCACGACGCGCACGGTTCTTGTGGTCTCGACGCGCGCAGCGTGTATGTCGAGACGTACTGGCTTGCGATCCTGGGTCCGTCGTGCGTGCTCGCGGCGCGGCGGCTGGCGTCGTGGCTCGAGGCCGAACCGGACGGGTTCGAGATCTCGCTCGCTGCGTTGGCGTCGAGTCTCGGCCTCGGTGCCGGTCTGGCTCGTCACGCACCGATCGTGCGGACCCTGGCCCGCCTCGCCGAGTTCGGTCTCGCCCACGTCGGTGACGGCTACGCGGCGCGGGTCATGTTCCCGCCGCTGTCGGCACGTCAGATCGCACGATTGCCGGACCACCTGGCAGCCGCGCACGCCGGGGAGGCCACAACGAGGGTGGTGTCGCGGTGAGGTCTCGGGACGGACTGGTCGGGGAAGCCAGCCGGACCGATTCCCGGTGCGGGGCGAGCACTCGGCTCGCCCCACACCGGCGCCATTACCGGCGGTCAGCGCGGTCAGAGCTCGTGTCCAGAGGTTGTGTCCAGAC
>CAZLEC010000973.1:0-1507 GCA_964558245.1 uncultured Burkholderiales bacterium
GACGGGGGCTCGGCCCACTGCACGGCCGCGTCGCCGGGCAGCGTCGACGCCGGCGCCGGCGCCGGCCCGGAGCGTTCCTTGCGCGGCGCCGCGCGCGGGGTCGTGACCGTTGCAGTTGCGACTGGGGCCGGAGCCGGGTTCGGGCGGGGCGTGGTGCCGTTGGGAGGTCGACCATTCGCTCGGGGCCGGTCGCCGGCCGTCGCCACGCCCGACTTCGGTACGCGATAGAGCGTCAAGTTGATGCGCCGGCCCGCACTCGCCTCCCCGACCACGTACGTACGGCAGACGAGATCACCGACGCGCTGGTGCATGCGGGTGGTCGACACCGTGATCAAGCCGACGAGGAAGCATCCGCTGTCGACGATGAGCAGCAACCAGCGAGCGAGCGTGCGCAAGAAGCTGGGGCCCTGGCCGTACTCGTCGACGACGCGCAGGCGGAGTAGGTGCTTGCCGACGCTCGCACCGGTGAACGCCTGCAGGACCACCAGATCGAGGAAGCCGGCGAGCATCGTCAGCGCCTCCACTCGCAGGCGCCCGTTCTGGCTCAGCACGTAGAGGTGGCCTCCCACCTGGAGGCACCAATAGCCGCCGGCCGTCGCGATGAAGCCCGGGCACGTGTTCGCGGGTGCGCCGTAGAAGCGGGTGTAGGCGGTGACGATCAGGGCCACGCCGATGGCCGTCACCAGGGCGACGTCGACGAGGTACGCCGCGATCCGGCGCCCGAGCACAGCTGTCGGGTCGCGCGGCAGAGCCGCGGCGGTCGCCATACTCATATTGTCGCTCAAAATGCCGCGAAGGGGCAGAATTTCAGCGTTCGCGGAAGTTCAGGTAGTAGCGGCTGGGGGTCGGCCCCCGCTGGCCCTGATACTTCGAGCCCGCGGCGCCGCTCCCGTACGGATGCTCGGCCGAGGTCGTCATCTGGAGAAAGGAGATCTGGCCGATCTTCATGCCCGGGTAGATCGCGATCGGCAGGTTCGCGACGTTGGAGAGCTCGAGCGTGAGGTGCCCGTCCCACCCCGCGTCGACGAACCCGGCCGTCGAGTGGATGAGGAGGCCCAAACGGCCCAAACTCGATTTCCCCTCGAGCCGCGCCACGATGTCGTCGGGAAGCGCGACGCGTTCGAGGGTGGAGCCGAGCACGAACTCGCCGGGGTGCAGGATGAAGCGGCTCTCGTTGCTGATCTCGACGAGCTCGGTGAGGTCTTCCTGCGCGAGCTTCGGGTCGATGAACGGAGTCGTGTCGTTGCGGAACACGCGGAAGTAGCGATCGACGCGCAGGTCGACCGACGACGGCTGCACCCCGCCCTCCATCAGCGGGTCGATGATGATGCGGCCCTCCGTGAGAGCCTTCTGGATCGAGACGTCGGAGAGGATCACGGCCTCGACACTACGCGGCGCGTGCGCCGCTCGCCGAGCCGCCGCGACCCGGCGCTTGGTACTGTTCCGCCCTGTTCGCGGGCGTAGTTCAGCGGCAGAACATCAGCTTCCCAAGCTGAGAACGCGGGTT
>CAZLEC010000974.1:0-1506 GCA_964558245.1 uncultured Burkholderiales bacterium
GACCGCCTCCTACATCGGCGGGACCATGCCCGCGAGATGCGCGGCGACTCCGGCCTCGAGGCCGGCCAGCCACGAGTCGTAGCCGAGCACGTCGAGGTCGGCGTCGTCGAGCGCTTCGAGATGTGCGTCGGCGATCCGTCGCAGCGCGACGCGGTCGGCCGCGTCGGTGAGGCGGATCCCACCGTCGAGGCACTGCTCGACGGCCTGATCGCACCCGGCCCGCGAGAACACGAACACGATGGCGGGCAGCATGCGCTCCTCGGCGAGGCGCTCCACGACCTCCGTGCGCCACGGCTTGTACAGGCGCGGCCGCCGCGCTCGCGCGCCGCGCGTCGGGCCCCGTCCGTCGAGGCGCGCCGCAGCCGGGTTCGGGCGCAGCTCGTCGCCGTCGGAGACGAACGTCGGGAGGAGGTGCACGCCGTCGGCGCCTCGCTCCCCGACCATGTAGAGGTGCACGAGCTCGACCGGACGCCGTTCCTCGATGATCGCCTCGGTCTCACCGCGCACGGTCTGCATCCACGCCGCGACCTCCTCGGCGTTGGAGACCGTTGCCGACAGCGCGACGATCGCGATCTCGGTCGGGAGGTGGATGATCACCTCCTCCCACACCGCGCCGCGCGCGGGGTCCTGCAGGTAGTGCACCTCGTCGAGCACCGCGTAGCGAAGACCGTCGAGCGTGGGTGAGCGCGCGTAGATCATGTTGCGCAGCACCTCGGTGGTCATCACGACCACCGGCGCCTCGCCGTTGATGACGTTGTCGCCGGTGAGGAGCCCGACGTTTGCGGCGCCGTAGAGGCGGACGAAGTCGCCGTACTTCTGGTTCGACAGTGCTTTCAACGGTGTCGTGTAGAACGTCTTCGCGCCCGACTCGAGCGCGGTCGCGATCGCGTACTCGGCGATGAGCGTCTTGCCCGCGCCGGTGGGCGCGGCCACGAGCACCGACCGGCCGGCGTCGAGCACGTCGAGCGCGCGGCGCTGGAAGTCGTCGAGCGGGAATCCGTGCGCCGCGACGAAGCGGGCGCGCAGCCGCTCGTTGCCGGTCACGGGCTCGGGGTCGTGGGAGTGCTCGCCTTCGGGACGGACGTGGTCGTGCCGGTCGGGGGTGTGGTGGTCGGCGTCGCGCCCGATCCGCCGGCACCGGACCCTCCGATGCCGGATCCTCCGATGCCCGATCCGCCCGTGCCGCCGCTCGGAACGGCGGTGGTGGTGGTCGCGCCGGCAACCGTGGTGGTGGTCGTCGTGGTCGGCGCCGGCTTCGGCGCGACGTCGTGGCGGAGGAGCCCGCCCGGCCATGCGAATCCGCCCGCGACGGCGGCGACGAGGACGACCCCGAAGGCGGTCGGGAGCAAGACCTTGGCGCGCGAGCGCGTCCTGCGGCGCCCGCGCAGGATGAACCACGTTGCGCTGCCGAACAGCGCCAGCGCGGCGACGACGAGCCAGCTGGCGCGCGGTTGGCGGTTCATGATCCCGCCGGTCGCCGGGATCCCGGCCGGGCCCGGTCGGAGG
>CAZLEC010000975.1:0-1498 GCA_964558245.1 uncultured Burkholderiales bacterium
AGCAGATGGAGGGCGGCCGGGAGCCGGTGCACGCGTGCAACTACCTGCTCGCGGTCGACGTCGACATGAACCCGCTCTCGGGCTACGCGTTCGCGAACTGGGAGCAGGGCTACGGCGACGTCGCCGTGCAGCCCGATCTCGCGACCATCCGCCGCATCCCGTGGCTCGACGCGACCGCGCTCGTGATCTGCGACGTCACGAACGAAGAGACGGGCGCACCCGTGGAGGTCTCACCGCGGCGGATCCTCCAACGCCAGGTCGAACGGGCCGCGGCGCTCGGCTACACCGTGTTGTTCGCGTCGGAGCTCGAGTTCTTCCTGTTCCGCGAGTCGGCCGACGAAGCTGCGGCGAAGGGCTACGCCAACCTCACGCCCCACTCCCAGGTGATCGAGGACTACCACATCCTGCAGACGACCCGCGACGAGTACGTGATCCGCGCGATCCGCAACGCGATGGACGGCGCCGGCGTTCCCATCGAGTTCTCCAAGGGCGAAGCCGGTCGGGGGCAGCACGAGATCAACCTCGTGTACACCACCCCGGTGGAGATGGCCGACCGGCACGTGATCTACAAGAACGGCGCGAAGGAGATCGCGTCGCAGATGGGCCTGTCGATCACGTTCATGGCGAAGTACTCGAGCGACGAGGTCGGCTCGTCGTGCCACGTGCACTCGAGCCTCTGGGACGGGGTCGGAGCCACGCCGCTGATGTGGGAGGCCGACGCTCCCGATCACCAGTCGCCGGCATTTCGCGGCTGGCTCGGCGGCCAGCTCGCATACGGGCGCGAGCTCGCGTGGATGTACGCCCCCACCGTCAACTCGTACAAGCGTTACCAGCCGGAATCGTGGGCGCCCACTGCGCTCGCATGGAGCGTCGACAATCGCACGTGCGGTTTCCGCGTCGTCGGGCACGGCCCGTCGTTCCGGCTCGAGTCCCGCATTCCCGGCGGCGACGTGAATCCCTACCTCGCGTACGCGGCCACCATCGCGGCCGGCCTGCACGGCATCGAGCACGCCATCGAGCCCTCGCCCCGCTTCGACGGCAACGCGTACGCCGCCGAGCAGCTCGAACGCGTGCCGTCGAGCCTCGCCGAAGCGGCCGACGCATTCGCGAACTCGAAGGTCGCGGCCGACGCGTTCGGCGCCGACGTGCACGACCATCTCCTGAACACGGCCCGTCAGGAGCTCGCGCACTTCAACCGCGCGGTCACCGACTGGGAACGCCGCCGGAACTTCGATCAATGGTGAGCGAGTCGGAGCGCCCACTCGTCGCCGTCACCGGACGGCGGCTCGGCGAGTTCCCCAAATGGCCGCGCTCGCACGCGACGGTGTCGCCGCGCGGCTATCTCGACTCGATCACCCGGGCCGGCGCGTGGCCGGCGCTCATCGATCCGGTCGGGTACCCCGCCGGCCTCCTCGACCGTTTCGACGCGCTCGTGCTGACCGGCGGCGCCGACCTCGATCCCGCGACCTACGGCCAGACACCTCACGAGAAGACCTAC
>CAZLEC010000976.1:0-1494 GCA_964558245.1 uncultured Burkholderiales bacterium
GCTTGTTCATCGTCGCTCCGATCTTTTTGATCGGCGCGTGGGTGCTCGCCTCCGGTTCGTTCTACGTTCGATCCGACATCAACCGGGTGTGGACCTCCACCGCCGCCCAGGCCGAAGTGATGTACAAGCGGTCCCAGGGCGAGGTGAAGCTCCTCCTCGTACGCAACGTCGACGTCCACTACGACAGCGTGCAGGTGCTGTTCGGCGTCAACTTCGAGGTCGACCAGGGCGAGATCGTCGCGCTCCTAGGCACCAACGGCGCGGGCAAGTCGACGTTGCTCAAGACGATTGCCGGGCTCGTGGAAGCCACCAACGGGGCGGTCGTGTTCGACGGTCGGGACATGACGTACGCGCCGCCCAACGAGGTGGCGGGACGCGGCGTGATCATGATGCCGGGCGGGCAGGGCACATTCCCCTCGATGACGGTCGCCGAGCACTTGCGCCTCGCGTCGTGGTTGCACCGAAAGGAGAAGGAGCACGTCGCGGCCGCGACGGAGCACGTGCTCGGCCTGTTCCCGGTGCTGCGCGAGCGCATCGACGAGCCGGCCGGCAATCTCTCCGGCGGCCAGCAGCAGATGCTCGCGCTCGGCATGGCCTTCATCGAACAGCCGCGGCTCCTGATGATCGACGAGCTGTCGCTCGGGCTCGCGCCCACGATCGTGGAGCAGTTACTTCCGCTCGTGCGCGACTTCGCGGCGCGCGGCACCACGGTGATCCTGGTCGAGCAGTCGGTGAACCTCGCGCTCACGATCGCGGAGACCGCGTACTTCATGGAGAAGGGCGAGATCCGGTTCCACGGCCCCACGGCCGAGCTGCTCGACCGACCCGACGTGTTGCGTTCGGTCTTTCTCGAAGGCGCCGACACCCTCGGGAGCGCGAACGCGGCGCCGGCCGCCGCGCTCCGTCCGACGGTGCCGGCCACCCCGGTGCTCGTCGACACGCCGAAGGGCAACGGTCACGACGCGCCGGCAGAAGCGCCCGCGATCCGTCTCGGCCTCGACAGCGTGTCCAAGCGATTCGGCGGCCTCGCAGCGTTGACCGCGGTCTCGCTCTCGGCCACCGCGGGCGAGATCGTCGGCGTCATCGGCCCGAACGGGGCGGGCAAGACCACCCTCTTCGACACCATCTCCGGCTTCACGCTCGTCGACTCGGGTCTCATCGTGCTCGGCGAAGGCGCCGACGCGGTCGACATCACGCGCCTGCCGCCGGACCGGCGCGCCCGGCTCGGCCTCGGTCGCTCGTTCCAGGACGGGCGGCTCTTTCCGTCACTCACGGTCGCCGAGACCGTCGCCCTCGCGTTCGAGCGCCACCTCGAAGTGCGCGACCCGATCGGCGCCGCGCTCCACCTCCCGTTCGTGGCCGACGCCGAAGCCAACACCACGGCACGCGTCGAGGAGCTGCTCGAGTTGCTCGGCATCACCGACTTCCGCGACAAGCTTGGGCGCGAGCTCTCCACCGGCAGCCGGCGCATCGTCGACCTCGCGTGCGTGCTGG
>CAZLEC010000977.1:0-1489 GCA_964558245.1 uncultured Burkholderiales bacterium
CCTCGAACGTGATCGTGTCGGTCGCGACGAGCGCGACGTCGTGGTCGCGGATCCAGGGAATCGACTGCGTCGACAGGCCCGGCGCGGGCGTCGAGTAACGACGCTTGTCGCCGGCGCGCAGGAAGTGCATCTGCCCGGTACGCACGAGCACGGCGTCGCCGGGCTCGACGCGTACGCCCGCGGCCGACGCCGCGCCTTCGAGGTCGTCGCCGGTGATTGCGTAATTCTCCTCGAAGTGATCGACGCCGCGGAGCCGGGCGATGTCGAGCAGCACACCGCGGGTCGCGAGCGCGCCGACGTGCTCGATCCCGAGCCGGGCGGCGCCGTCGGCGGACACGACGGATGCCGGCGTGTCGTTCCACAATTTGTCCTCGTATCCGGCGTGCGCGAGCGCATCGAGGTGGGTCGCGGCTTGCGAGCCCATGCGGAACGAGTCGTCGCTCGTCGTGAAGTCGGCGGTGTCGCCCGTGAACGACATGTTGACCGCGTACGTGTGGAGCTCGGGATTGATGCGCTCGGGCATGTTCTTGGAGTCCCACTGCGGCCCGCTCTGGTCGAACGGGATCGCCAGTGAGAACACGCGGCCGCGTCGCGCGGCGGCAACCCCGCGCATCACGACCGCGTCGGTCACGAGGTTGAGCGTTCCCCGTTGGTCGTCGGCGCCCCATCGCCCCCAGTTGGAGACCCGGCGAGCGAGGTCGTGCAGTTCGGGCGTCAGCGGCATTCCGGGAAAGGTAGCTTGCGGCGGTGGCGCTGCCCGCGGGACCGCACATGCCGGCTGAGACGACTCGCCACGAACGCACACTCATGGCGTGGCCGACCGTCGCGATGGCCGAGGTCGAGCTGTGGGGCGACGCCGGGCTCGACGGAGCGCGCGCGGTGTATGCGGAGATCGCGCGCACGATCGCGCGGTACGAACCGGTGACGATGATTGCCGCGCCGGCCGAAGTGGAGTCGGCCGTGCACTGCTGCGGCGCGGATGTCGAAGTGGTCGCGCTGCCCATCGACGACTCGTGGATCCGCGACACGGGCCCGATCGTCGTGGTCGACGGGCCCGGTACCCGCCACGCGCTCCACTTCCGCTTCAACGCGTGGGGCGAGAAGTGGCGCTCCTACGATGCCGACGCTGCCGTCGGGAGCGCGATCGCCGAGCAGCTGGGCCTGCCCGTGCTCGAGGTGCCGCTGGTGCTCGAAGGCGGCTCGATCGCCGTCGACGGCGACGAGCTCCTCGTCACGACGGAGCGTTGCCTGCTCAACCCGAATCGCAATCCTTCGATGTCGAAACCGGCCATCGAGGCGACGCTGCGGAAGCACCTCGGCGTCGATCGGATCGTGTGGCTGGCCGACGCGATCGCCGAGGACGACGGCACCGACGGCCACGTCGACAATGTCGTCGCGTTCTCGCGGCCCGGCCGGGTGCTGCTGCAGGGCTGCGACGATCCGTCGAACCCGAATCACGCGATCGCGCTCGACAACCGCCGCCGATTGC
>CAZLEC010000978.1:0-1484 GCA_964558245.1 uncultured Burkholderiales bacterium
CGGTTCTTGTCGTTGCCCTGCAGGATCGCGACGCGCAACGTTCCGGTCGGCCGCGGCGCGCTGCGGGCTGCGACCGCCACGATCGGCACCACGGCGACGACGGTCAGTCCCGCCCCGGCGCGCAGCCACAGGGCCCGTCCGGCGCCACGCCGGTGCCACGCGTTGACGACTGCATCGGCCAGGAACCCGTTGAGGGCGATCGCGAAGAACGAGACCAGCTCGACGCCGCCGTCGCTCGCGAGCGCGCGCCCGAGCTCGATGTTGTGGAAGGCGTAGCCGACCTCGCCCCACGAGAACCCGCCGAACGGCACGCGCGCCACTGTCGCCTCGGCGAGCACCCACACCGCCGCGACGAGGAACGGGTTCGCGACGCCGCGCGTCCGCAGCCAACCGATCACCGCGCCGGCGACCGCCCAGTACGTCGCGAGGACCGCGACGAGCGGCACGATCGCGATCGTCCCGAAGTACCACGACCACGACATGAGCAGCGCGTAGTAGACGACCGCGGCTACGAACGCGTACCCCGCAGTCGCGCGGGCACCGCGGTCGCGCCACGCCACGAACAGCGGCACGAACGCGACGCACGCGAGCCACCCGAGGTCGGCAGGTGGCCGGGCCGCGGCGAGCAGCCCACCGGTGACGGCAGCCGCGCCCAGGCGCGCCGCCGTCGATCGGTTCACGCGCAGTCGCGGCAGATCATGCGGGTCTCGTCGGCGAGCTGGTGGCGTGGGAGCACCAGGAAGCAGCTCCGGCACAGGAACTCGTTCTCCCGGCGGGGCACGATCTTGGTGCCGCCCTCCCCCGGCTCGTCGGGCTCGTCGTCGTCCTCTTCGCCTTCGAGGCCGGCCGCCACTGTCCGCTCACGGAGCACCACGTCGAGGGCCTCCTCGACGTCGTCGGGGTGGAGCTCCTCGTCGAGATCGACGACGTCGTCCTCGTCGTCGTCCTCGGCCTCCTCGACAGCCGGGTCGATGACCGGCAGGACCGCGCCGACCAACGGCACGAGCGCGACGTCCTCGATGACCTCGACGTCGGCGTCGTCGGCGAGATCGTCGTCGAGCAACTCCTCGTCGAAGTCCTCCGAGATCACGTCCTCGTCGAGGTCTTCCTCGTCGAGCTCGGGCTCGTCCTCGAACTCCTCGTCACTCATGTGCTCGGTGCCCTCTTCGGAGAAGAAACGTGCGGTTGCCGACCAACCCCGCAACCAGCGATTTGCTTCCCGTCGGGGCGTTCGGGGCAACCCGCAGCCCCTCGGGGGCGCGGAGTATAACGCCGCGCGCGACCCTCCTCGGACACCCCCGTTCCGACGGTCGCCAGGCGTCGGAACGTGTGCGCAGAGGCGGGCGGACGGGTCCAGGAGACCGGTGGGGCCGCTGGGTGGCCCGACCTGCGCGTGGCAGCCGGGTTATCGCAGCGTTCTCTACTGAGCCTCCTGGACAGCCGCCGAACCCCCTGATGTTGCCCCGCCCCCTCGCGGTGCAGGC
>CAZLEC010000979.1:0-1484 GCA_964558245.1 uncultured Burkholderiales bacterium
GCCATGGCCAAGTCGCTCTTCCAGCAGGGCGCCGACTTCGTCTCGGCGATGGTGTTCATGTTCGCGTCGACGAATCTCGTGGTCGAGCTCGGGATCGTGTTGATCGTGCTGATGGGTTGGCGGTTCGCCGCGGCCGAATTCATCGGCGGCCCGATCATGATCGTGCTGCTCGCGATCACGGGCGCGTTCGTGCTGCGCGGTCCGCTGGTGGAACGCGCGCGAGCGCGACTACGCGCCGGCACCGGTGACCGCCGCCCAACGGCTGCGGAACGCCTGCCGTGGCGGCAGCGCCTCGCGAGAAGAGCCGGATGGTCGGACGCGGCCGGCTACACGATCGCCGACATCACGATGCTCAGAAAGGAGCTCGTGATCGGCTACGGCGTGGCCGGGTTCCTCACCGTGCTCGTGCCGCAACACGTCTGGAATGCGGTGTTCCTCCACGGGCACGGCTTCTGGACGAGTGCCGAGAACGCGTTCGTCGGCCCGCTGATCGCGTTCGTCAGCTTCGTGTGCTCCATCGGCAACGTCCCGATGGCCGCCGCGCTCTGGCACGGCGGCATCAGCTTCGGCGGCGTGATCAGCTTCATCTTCGCCGATCTCATCGCACTGCCGCTGGTGCTCGTGTACCGCAAGTTCTACGGCACGCGCCTCACCGTTCGGTTGGTCGGGTGGTTCTACGCAGTGATGGTCGCCGCGGGACTGTTGGTGCAGGGACTCTTCTCGCTCGCGGGCGGCGTTCCGACTTCGCGCTCCGCGACGATTGTGACGACCCACTTCCAGTGGAACTACACGACGTTCCTCAACATCGTGTTCCTCGCGGTGTTCGCGATCATCTACTGGCTCTACCGGAGCCGACCCAAGGACGACGCGAACGACCGGTACGCGATCGACCCGGTGTGCTCGATGCAGGTCGAGATCGCCAACGCACCCGCCCATCTCGTGCACGACGGCGCCGATGTCTGGTTCTGCTCCGACCGCTGCCGCGAGCGGTACGCGGCCGATCACGCACCGCTGACACCCGGCTGAGCCGGCGCATCACGACGCGAGGTACGGGCAGTGCCGGCAGCCGCATTCGCAGCACTCTCGCGTGGCGAGGTGTGCGGCGGTGAACACGAAGTAGCCGGTGGTGGGGTCGGCGTATCCGGGCTCGCCGCGCTCCATTGCTTCGCGGTGCGCCTGTATCGCTGCGTCGTATCCGGGCGCGCCGGGCGGGAAGCGTGCGGGATGCGGCTGGTCCAGCGGCCGGGCGTCGCGGCGCGTCACCGCGCGAAGTTAATGGGATCGCTAGGTTGCCGGCATGCCTGCACATCCGATCGAGTTCGGCGCGTTCGTTCCCCAGGGTTGGAAGATGGAGCTGTCGGCGATCGCCGATCCGCAGGCCAAGTGGGCCAAGACCGTCGAGACCGCGGTGCTCGCCGAGGAGCTCGGCTACGACTCGATCTGGGTCTACGACCATTTTCACAATGTTCCGGTTCCCGCGCACG
>CAZLEC010000980.1:0-1483 GCA_964558245.1 uncultured Burkholderiales bacterium
GCGCCAGTTGCGGCCGGGCCGGCTCCGTGCTGACGAACGTCGCGGGGAACCCAGGACCTGCGTTGCGGGTCCTACACAATTGATCGCCGCGCCGTCGGGGTCGGGCCGTGAGACCGCGGCGATCTCCACGGTCGGACTTTTCCAGCTGGCACGCTACGCAACTCTCGCGTTCCGAACGCCCGCGTAGCTGCGCACAGCGATAGGTGAGGCGAGACGACGATCGGCGGCCGCGCCACGGAGTGCGAACCACTTCGGTCCGACGGGAAACCCGAGGGTCGTTCCCCGCTGGTCGTCAAGAACGCCGCTATTCGCTCAATTTCGAGTGAGCCTCACTTGAAAGCCGTCAGTCGGAAGAGCGTGTCGCGCCTGGCGCCGACTTCTCGGCTCAGTCCGCAACGTTGCAAGTTTGGGAGCGAGTCGGAGTAGGCACGCGCGCCGCACTTGCGTTGAAGCCCCGCCGTCGTACTGGCGACAGGTCCCGATGCAGCGAGTTTGGTCCCGACACGCGAGCGTCGCGACTTCGACGACGCCGGCACTCGATCAGCGGACGAGGATCGAAAAGAAATCCAACGACCTCCGAAAACTGACCCAACCTTTCGTGCGTGCTCACGCATAGATGATCGAACCACCCAGCACAAGCGACGCGAGATCAGCGGACATTCCGGCGCCGCCTCCCGTTGGTCGCCCTGCGATCTACAAACTGATGATCACAAACAGCCAGACGTATTCGCTGGCTTGGTAAAGATGGAGACCTTGTGGACGCGCGCCTGCTCGACGGCTCAACGCCGATGCTCTTCCCGCTTCTTGGAACCCTTCTCTTTGCTCTACTCATCGAGATACGCTTCGCTTTCCAACAGACCGACTCCACTCCGTCCGGAGCCTCACACGACCATTTGACCGGCGTATTGACCGTCGCCTTGGCGTTGATCATCTTCGGTGCGCCGGCCGTTTCCAAGCGCTTCGAAATACCTCATCCGGTAGCCCTGGGAGTATTCGGCCTGGTTATTGCCTGCATCGGGATAGGCATTCGGGCCTGGTCCGTTGTCGAGCTCGGGCCGTTATTTTCTACACGTCTCGAAGCAGATTCAACACACGCTCTAGTAGAGACCGGTCCTTACAGCCTTGTACGGCACCCGGGGTATCTAGGCGCTATCGCGATGTTCTTGGGCTTCGGACTCGCGATGGCTGATCTGACCTCACTCGCCGCCGCCGCGCTTTTCCTTCCCACGGTATTGAGACGTATCGCAAGAGAGGAACGAGTACTTCGAGCCGCCTACGGCTCTCGCTACTTCGCATTTCAGCGGCGCGTTCCGATGCTGCTCCCGCGCGTTCGCCGCCTGCGGACATCTCTTACCCACCCACAACCTTGAGAGGAGGTGAAAACAATGTCTCACGCTATGTTGTTGAACAGCGGCTACGAGGCCCCGGCCGTCCTCAGTCACTCTGACAACCTGCCGTATCAGAAGGACTGGGCGATCATCGG
>CAZLEC010000981.1:0-1481 GCA_964558245.1 uncultured Burkholderiales bacterium
GTGCAGCTCGAGGCGGAACGGGTCGCGCAGGAGGCATGCGCTCGAGGTGGCGCGCGCTGGAGCCGGCTCACCCGGCGGGGCGCCGCCGAACCGTGGGTGGTGCGGGTCGCGACGGAGCTCGCGATCGAGCAGTACCAACTTCGGCAACGTAGTCAGCGGCGGAGCGCGGGCGTGCCCGGCTTGGTGGAACGGCTCGACCGGCGCCGCGTCGCGCTGCACCGCGCGCTGAACCAGCTCCCGCCCCGCGAGCGCGAGGTCGTGGTGCTGCGCTACGTCGCCGATCTGAACGAGGCCGACACCGCGGCTGCGATCGGGTGCTCGACGCGAACGGTGAACCGGCACGCGACGCGCGGGCTCGCCGCGCTGCGCGCCGCGCTCGGCGAGGAGCACGCGCCGTGAGCATGTACGACGATCTCGATCCGCCGTACATCCCGTCGACCGACACCGCGTTCGCACGGGTGGCGACCCGCGCTCGCCGGTTGCGGCTCCGGCGTCGCGTCGCGTTGACCGGGCTCTCGGGTGCGGCCACCGTGCTCGTCGTCGTGCTCGCGTCGGTCGCGTTCGCCGGCGGCGGCGGCAAACCCAATCGGGTCACCGTCGGCGTCGACAACACGACCACCACCCGCAAGGCCTCGACCACGCTCGCGACGCCCACACCCACCGTCGGGGCGGCGACCTCGACCACCCGCAAGGCGGCGCCGACGACCACCACCGTGCCGGTCACCGTTCCGGTCACGCGGCCGCCGAAGGCGACCACCACGACGTTGCCGCCCGCCCACATCGTGGTCACGTTGTATCCGAGCCAGCTGGTGATCCAGAGCGGCACGACGGTGACGGTCTCGTACATCGCACGGAACAGCGGCAACGGACCGGGCCGGCTCGCCGTACCCGCGTGCCCCGACAACCAACTGTGGCCCGACGACATCTCGCGCTCGGAGCCCGTGTTGTGGCCGGTGCCGGTCTCGCCGGCCGCCTTCTGCACGACGCTGGCGCGCACTCCCATTCCGGCGCATCAATCGAGGACGTTCCAGCTGAAGCTCGTCGCCGGTCTGCTCGACGGCGGTGCCGGCCACCTGATTCCGTCACCGCCCGGCCGCACGACGTTCCGGATCGCCAACGCCAAGCTGGCAGTCGCGATCACAGCGCCCAACGTCACGCCGCTCACCGTCGACCATCCCGCGACCGTGACCACCGCGTCGAACGCGGAGCACTGGGTCGACTTCACGATCACGAACCACCTTCCGTTCCCCGTGCGTTACGTCGACCAGGGCCCGTGCTCGAGCGACATCGGCATCCCGTGCGAGGCCACGACGCCCGACGGTTCGGTCACCGGCGACTTGCGCCTGCCGCCGTACGCGACCGCGAAGCAGCCGCTCTACGTGACGCACTTCCTGCTCGGCGCGAACGAGACCAAGACGGCGCGCGCGCAGGTGCACGGCACGACCTCGCTCCAGGACATCGATCTCGGGAGCCCGGCGATG
>CAZLEC010000982.1:0-1480 GCA_964558245.1 uncultured Burkholderiales bacterium
CCACTCGATCGTGCCCGGCGGCTTCGACGTGATGTCGTACGCGACCCGGTTCACTCCTGGAACCTCGTTGATGATCCGCGACGAGATGCGCTCCAGCACGTCGTACGGGATCCGCGCCCAGTCGGCGGTCATCGCGTCGTCGGAGGTCACCGCCCGCAGCACGATC
The DNA here is from genome assembly GCA_964558245.1 of uncultured Burkholderiales bacterium. Lineage (GTDB taxonomy): Bacteria > Actinomycetota > Acidimicrobiia > IMCC26256 > PALSA-610 > JBBQER01. The sequence goes on from CAZLEC010000982.1 coordinate 167, forward strand.
GGATACGCATACGTGCGATCGTCACCCTGAACGCCGACGGTCTTGACCGCAGGCAGCACCGCGAAGCTCTGCCAGATCTCGCGGTACAAGCCCGCGCGCTTGATCTCCTCGACAACGACCGCGTCGGCCTGTTGCAGGATCTCGATGCGCTCGGGGGTGATGGTGCCGACGATGCGCACGGCGAGGCCCGGGCCGGGGAACGGCTGGCGCCAGACGATCTCTTCGGGCAACCCGAGCTCCTCGCCGACCGCGCGCACTTCGTCCTTGAACAGGTTGCGCAGCGGCTCGACCAGCTCGAAGTCCATATCTTCGGGAAGGCCGCCCACGTTGTGGTGCGACTTGATGTTGGCGTTGTCGGTGCCGCCCGACTCGACCACGTCTGGATACAGCGTCCCCTGCACCAAGAAGCGCGCCTGGCCGAGATCGCGCGCGGCTTCCTCGAACACGCGGATGAACAGCTCGCCGATGATCTTGCGCTTGCGCTCGGGGTCGATCACGTCGTCGAGGGCACTGAGGAACCGGTCGCTCGCCTTCACGTGCACGAGGTCGATCGCGAACTGGTTCCGGAACGTGTTCTCGACCTGGTCGGCTTCGTTGCGCCGCATCAACCCGGTGTCGACGAACACGCACGTGAGCTGGTCGCCAACCGCCTTGTGCACCAGCGCGGCGGCGATCGCGGAGTCGACCCCGCCCGAGAGCGCGCAGATCACGCGATCCGTTCCCACCTGCGCGCGGATCTGGTCGACCGCGTGCTCGATGATCGACACGTTGGTCCAGGTCGGCCGGCACCCGGCGGCGTCGAAGAGGAACGCCTTCAGGATCTCCTGGCCCCGCTCGGTGTGCGCGACCTCCGGATGGAACTGCATCGCGTAGATCCCGCGGTCGCGGTCTTCGATCACCGCGGCGGCCGTGCCCTCGGTGTGCGCCGCGACGACGAAACCGGCGGGGGCGACGGTCATCGCGTCGAAGTGGCTCATCCACACGACTCGCGCTTCGGGGCTGGTGCCGAGCAACAGCGACGACCGGTCGACGGTCAGCGTCGTGCGGCCGTACTCGCCGGCGCCGGTCTTGGCGACCTCGCCGAGATCGCGCGCCACGAGCTGCGCGCCATAACAGATCCCGAGGAGCGGAACGCCGGCGTCGTAGATCGCGGGGTCGATCGCCGGTGCGCCGTCGACGTGCACCGAAGCCGGGCCCCCCGAAAGGATGATCGCCTTCGGCTTGCGCGCGAGCATCTCGGCGATCGGCATCGACCGCGACACGATCTCGCTGTAGACGTGCGCCTCGCGAACGCGGCGGGCGATCAGCTGCGCG
>CAZLEC010000983.1:0-1479 GCA_964558245.1 uncultured Burkholderiales bacterium
TCGCGCAGCAAGCCGCGATCGAACATGCGGCAGACGGCGTGCGGGTCAACGTCGTGTCGCCGCCAGCCGACGAGTCGGATCTTTCGGCGCGGGTCGCCACAACCGTCGCGCTTCTGTGCGCGAGCGGCGCCGACTTCGTCAACGGCGCGGTGATTCCGCTCGCTTGACGCGGGCTACCAGGGGTCGACGCGGCGGAGGTAGCCGAGCATCGCGTCGGTGGTCTCCCGCGGGCGTTCCTGTTGGGTCCAGTGCCCGCAGTTCTCGATCACGATCTTCTCGACGTTGGGGACGCGCGCTTCCATGCCGTCGGCCATCGCCGGGGTGAGCACGACGTCACCGGCCGCCGAGATCATGAGGCACGGTACGTCGATCGTGCGGTCGGCGATCGACGCGGTGAGCTCCCAGTTGCGGTCGAGGTTGCGGTAGTACTCGAGCGGCGGTGTGAGCGCGCCCGCGCCGCGGAACGCGCGCTTGTACACGTCGCGCACCTCCGGCGGGAACGCGCCGGCATTCACCGTCGCCGGTCCTTCGAACATCAGGTCGACGAAATCATCGTGCGGGTGCCCGCCCCACGAGAACACCCACTCCGCGATGCCGCGATCCTGGAACTGCACGAGATAGAACGGGCGGTCGGGCGAGAGACTGCGCAGGATCTGCACCGGCGGCGCGGGCGGACGCGGGAGATCGGGAGTGTTGACGCCGATCACCCCGGCGATCCGTTCCGGATACTGGCGCGCCATGGTCCAAACGAGCAGTCCGCCCCAGTCGTGGCCCGCGATCACCGCGCGCTCGGAGCCGAGCGCGTCGACGACTCCCATCAGCGTGGCGTTTATCCACTCGCAGTCGTAGGTCACATCCGGCTTGTCGGACTTCCCGTAGCCGGGCAGGTCGGGAGCAACGACGTGGAACCCCGCCGCGCCGATCGGCCCGAATTGATGCCGCCACGAGTAGGCCAGCTCCGGGAAGCCGTGCATGAGGAGCACGAGCGGTCCGTCGGCCGGGCCCGCCTCCAGACAGTGCAGGCGAATGCCGTTCGTCACCACGTAGCGGCCGCGCATCGCCCCGACGCTAACTGCAACCGCGACCCAACGCGGCGCCCGCACCCCTGTCGGGCCTCGGGCGCGAGCAGCTACCGTTCGCACCAGCCGACAACACGAGCAGGCGCGATGAGCGACAGTCCCCGTTTCACGCAACACATGACCGACGAAGACGCGCTCATGTGGCTCATCGAGAAGGACCCGATCCTCCGGTCCACAATCGTCGCCGTCGCTCTTTTCGATCGGCCGCCCGACTTCGAGCGGCTGCGGGCCCGCATCGACCGCGCGACCTGCTTGATCCCGCGTTTTCGCCAACGCGTGTTGTCGCCGCCGTTCAGGATCGGTCCGCCGCGATGGTCGGTGGAAACGACCTTCGACCTCGACTTCCATCTCCGGCGGCTGCGCCTCCCGGCGCCGGGCACCGAACGAACGCTCCTCGACT
>CAZLEC010000984.1:0-1476 GCA_964558245.1 uncultured Burkholderiales bacterium
CCCTTGTTCTTGAACGCCGAGCCGCAGAGCACGGGCACGAACTCGAACTTGAGCGCGCCGAGCCGCAGCGCGTTCTGCACCTCGGCGGTGGAGATCTCCTCGTCGGCGAGGTACTTCTCGAGCAGCGCGTCGTCGATGTGCGCGATCGTCTCGAGCAGCTCGTGCCGCCCGGCGTCGGCGGCCTCCCGGAACTCGTCCGGGATGTCGACGACCTCGAACTGGGCGCCCTCGGTGTCGTCGCTGAGCGGCCAGACGATCGCCTTCATGCGAACGAGGTCGATCACGCCGCGGAAGTCCCCCTCGACACCGATCGGCAGCTGCACGACGGCCGGGACCGCGTCGAGACGGTCGCGGATCATGTCGACACAGCGCTCGAAGTCGGCGCCGATGCGGTCCATCTTGTTCACGAAGCAGAACCGGGGAACGGAGTACTTGTTGGCCTGGCGCCAAACCGTCTCGGTCTGGGGCTCGACGCCCGCGACCGCGTCGAACACCGCCACCGCACCGTCGAGGACGCGCAGGCTCCGCTCGACCTCGACCGTGAAGTCGACGTGGCCGGGCGTGTCGATGATGTTGATCTGGCAGTCGCGCCACTGCGCGGTGGTCGCGGCCGACGTGATCGTGATGCCGCGCTCTTGCTCCTGGACCATGTGGTCCATCACCGCGGCGCCCTCGTGGACCTCACCGATCTTGTAGGTGCGGCCGGTGTAGAAGAGGATGCGCTCGGTCGTGGTGGTCTTGCCCGCGTCGATGTGGGCCATGATCCCGATGTTGCGGGTCTTCTCGAGTGGAAATGCGCGTGCCATGTTTCTCTCGGTCCTTTGCGAGGTGTTCGAGCCCGGACAGTGTTCGACCGGGCCCAGGGGCCCGGTCGGGAGCGCGGGTCTGACCCGCTCAGCGTCGGTTGCTCTTAGCGCCCGGACGCCGCCTCCCGTGTCACTGCTCGGATCACCATGAAGCTCTCGCTCTCGCCGTTTCCGGCTCTCGTCACCCCGCCGTCGCAGGGCTTGCTCACAAGTTCGGTACTGCTACTTCTAGATCGGACCGGCAGGCGCCGTCACCAGCGGTAATGCGCGAAAGCCTTGTTGGACTCCGCCATTTTCTGCAGGTCCTCCTTGCGCTTGATCGCCGCTCCGATGCCGTTGCTGGCGTCGAGGAGCTCGGCGGACAGGCGCTCGGCCATCGTCTTCTCGCGGCGCTGTCGGGAGTAACCCACGATCCACCGGATCGCCAGCGTGGTGGCCCGGCGGGGACGAACCTCGACCGGCACCTGGTAGGTGGCACCGCCGACCCGCCGGCTCTTGACCTCGAGCTGGGGCCGGACGTTCTCGACCGCCCGCTTGAGGACCGTGACGGGGTCGCCGCCGGTCTTGCGGCTGATCTCGTCGAGCGCCTTGTAGACGATGTGCTCCGACGTGGACCGCTGCCCGCGCAGGAGGACCTTGTTGACGAGCTGGGTCACCACCACCGACCGGT
>CAZLEC010000985.1:0-1467 GCA_964558245.1 uncultured Burkholderiales bacterium
GCCCGGCGTCGCGGTCTCGGCCACCCGGCTCGAGATGTGGGCGAAGTGCCCGCACGCGTACTTCGTCAACTACCTGCTTCGGGTCCGGCCGGTGGAGCGGCCCGAGGAGATCGTGCAGCTGACGCCGATCGACCGCGGCAACGTGGTGCACAAAGTGCTGGAGCGGTTCCTCGAGGAGCTCATCGGGGTCGCGGGGGCCGGCCGGCCGTGGACCGAGGAGCAGCGCGCCCGCCTGCACGCGATCCTGCGCGAGGAATTTGCCGACGTGGAGGCGCGGGGGGTGACCGGCCGCCGGCTGCTCTGGGCGCGCCAGTGCCGCCAGCTCCACGCCCAGCTCGACCTCTTCCTCGACTTCGACGCCGGCTACCGCTCCGGTAACGGCGCCGAGACGATCGCGACCGAGCTCGCGTTCGGCCGGCCCGGCGCCGCGCATCCGCCGGTGCCGATCGTCTGCTCCGACGGCCGGACCCTGCGCATCATCGGATCGATCGACCGCGTCGACCGCCTCGCCGACGGCCGCATCGCCGTGATCGACTACAAGAGCGGTTCCGCGAGCGCGTACCAGAAGTTGTCGCACGACGATCCGCTGCGCGGCGGAACGATGCTCCAGCTCCCGATCTACGCGCACGCCGCGCGCGAGCTGTTCCCACAGCATGGTGACGAGCCGATCGACGCGTCGTACTGGTTCGTGCTGCGCGACCCGAAGAACCCGCGCGGCTACCCGGTCGACGCGCCCGTGGAAGCGGCCCTCGATCACGCGCTCCGGGTGATCGTCGACGGCATCGACAACGGCGTGTTCGTCCCGCGCCCGCGGGTGCCGGCCTGGGCCATGTTCGTGGAGTGCCCGTACTGCGATCCCGACGGGCTCGGCACGGCCGACCTGCACCGCGAATGGACGCGCAAGCAGGGTGCGGCCGAGCTCGCCGACTACACCGAGCTCCTCGGCCTCGAGCTCGAGTCCTCGGCGTGACCTCCGACCGGCACCTCGCCGACGATCTGGCGCGCGACGCGGTGCGCACGCGGCTCGACGAGACCCTGTTCGTGGAAGCCGGCGCGGGAACGGGCAAGACCACCGTGCTCGTCGAGCGCATCGTGCAGCTCGTCACCACCGAAGGTCCGGGCCTTCCGGTGCCGATGCGCAACGTCGCCGCGATCACGTTCACCGAGAAGGCGGCGGCCGAGCTCCGCGACCGCGTTCGCGGCGAGCTCGAGCGCCGGATCCACGCCGCCGGCGCCGATGCCGGCGAGGTCACGCGTTGCGTCGAGGCGCTCGACCAGCTCGACGACGCCGAGATCTGCACTCTCCACTCCTTCGCGCAGCGGATCCTCACCGCGTTCCCGGTGGAGGCCGGGCTCCCGCCGCGCATCGAGGTGCGCGACGAAGTGTCGTCGCTGCTCGCCTTCGACGACCGCTGGCGCCGCACCCGAGACGACCTGCTCGACGACCCCGAGCTCGAAGCCGCGGTG
>CAZLEC010000986.1:0-1464 GCA_964558245.1 uncultured Burkholderiales bacterium
TCTCGAGGATGTCGGTGACCTTCTTGCGCACGGTCTGCGGGTCGATGCCGTGCTCGGTGTTGTACGCGATCTGCTTCTGCCGCCGGCGCATCGTCTCGGAGATCGCGTATTTCATCGAGTCGGTCATCCGGTCGGCGTACATGATCACCTGACCGTCGACGTTGCGCGCGGCGCGGCCCGTGGTCTGGATGAGCGACGTCGCCGAGCGAAGGAACCCTTCCTTGTCGGCGTCGAGAATCGCCACCAACGCGACTTCGGGGAGGTCGAGCCCCTCACGCAACAAGTTGATGCCGACCAGCACGTCGAACTCGCCGAGGCGCAGCGATCGCAGGATCTCGATCCGCTCCAGCGTGTCGATCTCGGAGTGGAGGTAGCGCACACGGATCCCGAGCTCGAGCAGATAGTCGGTGAGATCCTCCGACATCTTCTTCGTGAGCGTGGTCACCAACACGCGCTGATCGGCCTCGACCCGAAGGTTGATCTCGGCGACGAGATCGTCGATCTGGCCCTTCGTCGGCTTCACGATCACTTCGGGATCGATCAAACCGGTCGGCCGCACGACCTGCTCGACGATCTGCGTGGAGATCTCGCGCTCGTACTGGCCCGGCGTCGCCGACAGGAACACGACCTGGTTGACGCGCTCGCCGAACTCCTCGAAACGCAGCGGCCGGTTGTCCATCGCCGACGGCAGGCGGAACCCGTGCGCGACCAACGTCTCCTTGCGCGAGCGGTCACCCTCGAACTGACCGTGCAACTGCGGGATGGCGACGTGCGACTCGTCGACCACGCACAGCCAGTCGTCGGGGAAATAGTCGAGGAGGGTGTAGGGCGGCTGATGACGGACGCGACCGTCGAGATGCATCGAATAGTTCTCGACGCCCGCGCAGCTGCCCACCTCGCGCAGCATCTCGAGGTCGTAGGTGGTGCGCATCCGCAACCGCTGCGCTTCCAGGAGCTTCTGCTCGCTCTCCAGCTCGGCGAGCCGCTCGGCCAGCTCGGTCTCGATGCCGGCGATCGCCTCCTTCAGGCGCTCCTCGTCGGTGGTGTAGTGCGACGCCGGGAACAGCGCGAGCGAATCGAGCTCCTCGATCACCTCGCCCGTGAGCGGGTCGACCGCGCACATGCGCTCCACCTCGTCGCCGAAGAGCTGGATGCGCACCGCCCGCTCCTCGTACGCGGGGAAGACCTCGATCGTGTCGCCCCGCACCCGGAACTTGTTGCGCGTGAACCCGAAGTCGTTGCGTTCGTATTGCAGCTCGACGAGCCGGCGCAGGATGTCGCGTTGGTCGCGCTCGTCGCCCGGGTTCAACATCAGAAGCTGCTTGCCGTACTGCTCCGGCGAACCGAGGCCGTAGATCGCCGACACCGAAGCGACGATGATCACGTCGCGGCGGGTGAGCAGCGCGCTCGTGGCCGAGTGGCGCAGCCGGTCGATCTCGTCGTTGATCGAGCTGTCCTTCTCGA
>CAZLEC010000987.1:0-1459 GCA_964558245.1 uncultured Burkholderiales bacterium
CGGTTGGTGCTCTCATCCGCACGGGTGATCGAGGGCCGGAGGCTCGTAGCCGAGTAGAAACGCGTCACGACCCGCCCGGATTACGTCGGCAGGCGGGTCGCGACTTTGGCGATTGGGCCTTGGAGTCCCTCGCTGACCAAAGTGTGGCGTACCGACCGGAAACCCGTAAATGGTGCAAAAGAGGTACTTCGCTCGTGTACTCCCCCCTCGGGGTTCAGGCGACGAAGTACTTGGCCTCCGGGTGGGGGACGATGATCGCCGAGGTCGACTGCTCGGGCACGAGGTGGAACTCCTCGGTGATCGCCACGCCGATGCGGTCGATCTCGAGCAGCTCGGCCACCTTCACCTGGTCGTCGAGCTCGGGGCAGGCGGGGTAGCCCCACGAGTACCGCGACCCGCGGTACTGCTGGCGGAAGAGGCCGGCGAGCGACGGGCCGTCCTCGTCGGCGTAGCCCCACTCCTCACGGATGCGGCGGTGCCAGAGCTCGGCGAGCGCCTCGGTCATCTCCACCGACAGGCCGTGCAGGAGGAGGTACTCCTGGTAGCGGTCGGCCGCGAAGAGCTCCTGCTCGCGCTCCGACGCGCGGGTGCCCATCGTCACCACGTGGAACGCGGCGTAGTCGGGCTCTCCCGACTCGGCCGGCCGGAAGAAGTCGGCGATGCACAGGAAGGGCGCCTTGCGCTGGCGCGGGAACGAGAAGCGCAACCACTCCTGCGTGCGCGTGTCGTCCTTCCATACCACGAGGTCGTTGCCTTCGGCGTTCACCGCGAAGTAGCCCCACGCCGCGGCCGGAACCAGCAGCGACTCCTGCTTGGCGATACCGAGCTGCTCACGCAATGTCGGCCGGATCCGGGCCTTGAACTCGTCGTCCGATTCGTTGCCGCCCTTCTCCGGGCGGAACTGCCACTGGTTGCGGAACAACGCGGTCTCGTTGACGTAACCCGCGATGTCGTCGATCGAGATGCCCTTGGCGACGCGCGAGCCGACGAACGGCGGGGTGAAGACCTTCGCGTCGAGGGCGGCGTCGGAGCGGGCCGGGATCTCCACCGGCGGCTCGGCCGCGTCGCGTTCGCTCTTGCGGGGCGGGAGCTGACGGCCGCCGGCTTCGCGCCCGAACGCAGGATCGAGCTGACCCGAGCGCTTGCCCGCCATGAGCGTTTCCATCGTGCGCAGGCCTTCGAACGCGTCCTTGCCGTAGAACACGCGACCTTCGTAGACACCGCGCAGGTCACGCTCCACGTAGTTGCGCGTGAGCGCGGCGCCGCCGAGCAACACCGGCACGCGGTCGGCGAGACCGCGCGTGTTCAACTCTTCGAGGTTCTCGCGCATGATGATCGTGGACTTCACGAGGAGACCACTCATGCCGATCGCGTCGGCGTCGACTTCGAGCGCCTTGTCGATCATCTCGGTGATCGCGATCTTGATCCCGAGGTTGTAGACCATGTAGCCGTTGTTGGT
>CAZLEC010000988.1:0-1456 GCA_964558245.1 uncultured Burkholderiales bacterium
CGTCGTTCGTGATCGTGGGCGCGCCCCACTTCTTCTCGAGCACGACGTTGCGGCCCTTCGGGCCCAGGGTGACGCGTACTGCGTCGGCGAGCTTGTTCATGCCCGCCTCGAGCGCACGGCGCGCGTGCTCGTCGTAGGCGATCTGCTTCGGCATAGGGAAAACCTCCGGAGGCAGCATCGATGCTGCGTGGCTGGAAGGGGGCAGGGTTAGCACTCACGATCGGTGAGTGCTAACCCATGTTGGCACTCGGCGGCCGAGAGTGCAAGCCGGCATGGCCCGCCCACAAGCCGCCAATGCCTCCGGGTCGCACTCACCTGCCGGGCCGGCTGGCGCCGGCGAGGGAGGATTCGCCGCTCCGGCTCGTTCGCTCGGCTGACGCCTCGCTCACCGCCTCGTGCCGAATTGCTCGACCCAGCCAGTCATCTCCACCTGCGGCGCGTCCCTCTGCTCGGGCCACTTGCGCTGCACGAACTCCTTGTAGTCCTCGAAGTCCTCGGGCGGCAGGGCCGGCGGGTCGCGTCTCGTGATCGTCATGACGGCGGCGTCGACGCTCGGGCGGGGGCGGAAGCAGGCTGCGGGGAGGCGCCGGCCACGCGAGAAGCGCCACCAGGGCGCCCACGTCGCACCCACCAGATCGGCCGGTTGTCCGTCGCCGACCTTGGCTCGGTGGCGGGCCACCTGCCACTGGACCACCAGGTCGGCGCGGACCAGGCCACCGCCGGGATCGTCGAGGAGCCGGTGGAGGATCGCGGCGGTGTGACCGAATGGAGGGTTCGAGACCACCCGGAACGGGTTGAGCGGCAGGAAGACCTCTCGCGCGTCGGCTCGGAGCACCGTGACGTTCGTCGTGGTCGCGAACCGGTCCGCGAGCCCGGCCGCGAGCTTCGGGTCGATCTCGACCGCGAGCACCGCGGCCGCTCGGGCCGCGAGGGCCGCCGTGAGCACGCCCGCGCCCGCGCCGAGATCCACGACGCGGTCGTCGCGCCCGACCCCCGCGTCGGTGACGAGCTGATCCGCGAGTCGTCGGCTACCGAGAAAGTGCTGACCGAGCCGCGGCGACCGATCGGCCGGCGCCGGCCCGGGCACGGAACACCATGACCATGTCGTGCCTCCGCCCACAGCCCAGCACATCGGCCGGGTTCGTGCTTCCGAATTAACCTGACGCGATGGCGGAGATGCACGACACGACCGAGGAGTACCTCGAGTCGATTCTCGCCATCGAGGAAGAGGGCGTGGTGCCGATGCGCGCCCGCCTGGTGGAGCGCCTGGGTCTTTCCGCCGCCGCGGTGTCGGAGACGATCGGCCGGTTGAGCGACCACGGCTACGTCGAGCTGCACGGCGATCGCAGCCTCCACCTCACCGACAAGGGCCGCCGGCTCGCAACCACCGTCGTGCGCCGCCACCGCCTGGCAGAACGCCTCCTCGTCGACGTGATCGGTCTCGAGTGGGAGAAGG
>CAZLEC010000989.1:0-1454 GCA_964558245.1 uncultured Burkholderiales bacterium
TGCGTGTGCACGTCGACGAAGCCGGGAGTCACGAGGAGCCCGTCGGCATCGATCACCTCGGCCGCGTCGGCGTCGACTCGACCGATCTCGACGACCTTGCCGCCCCGCACCGCGACGTCGGCCGTGCGCGCGGGCGCGCCGGTGCCGTCGACGACCGAGCCGCCGCGAATGACGACGTCGAGATCAGCCACGCGCGCCCGCCGCGATGCCGTACAACGACAGCGCATTCGTACCGAACAACGCGTCCCGCGCCGCGATGTCCATCCCCTCCGACGACTCCCGAAGCTCGTCGACCACACCGGGGTACTTCGCGTCGCTGTGCGGGAAGTCGCTCGCCCACACGAAGCGGTCGGCGCCCACGATCGGGGCGAGCACCTTCGCGGTGATCTCGCCGGGATCGAAGCTGATCCAACACTGCCGCTGGAAGTACTCGCGCGGGGTCAACGACAGGCCACCGGTCGCCCAGCCGTAGCTCTCGAGGAACTCGTCGAGGCGGTCCATCCAGTGCGCGATCCACCCGCCTCCGCACTCGAGGATCGCGACCTTGAGCTCGGGGAACCGCTCGAGCACGCCGCCGTACACGAGGTTCGACAACGTCATCTGCTCGTCGAACAGGAGAATGAGCGCGTGGTGCGTCCCCGGCGCCATGAGGTGCGTGAGCGCGCGACCCGCGCCCGGCATGTCGGCCAAGCCGGCCGGGTGGAACGCGATCGGCAGGCCCTCCTCGCAGAGGGCCTCCCACACCGGCGTGTACGCGCGGTGGTGCAGGTGGCGATCGTTGTACGCGTTCGGCCGCGCGAACCCGGCTCGCAGGCCGAGCCCCGCGATGCGGTGGACCTCCTCCGCCGCGCGCCGGGGATCCTGCATCGGCAGCGCGCCGACTCCGACGAGGCGATCCGGCGCCTGCGCGCACCATTGCGCGATCCAGTCGTTGTACACCTGGCACGACGCGACCGCGAGATCGCGGTCGAGGATGCCGCCGAGCTTCAATCCCAGCCCGGGATACATCACCGACATGTCGATGCCCTCCGCGTCGAGCACCTTCACGCGTTCGTGCGGCTCGAAACCCGCGGGATTCAGATCCTCGTAGTGGCGCCCGCGGCCGAACTCGACGAAGTCTTCGCCCGCGTTGCCGAGGCCGACGAGCCCGCGATCCGTCGCGATGCGATCCTCCACGAAGCACTCGTCGTATCCGGTCGCGTCGTTCCAAATGAGGCGGATGCCCTGCTCGCGCATCGGCGCGGGCAGATTCGCAGTCCACAGATCGGGCGGCTCGCACACGTGCCCGTCGGCGTCGATGACCAACTCGTGTCGCACTTCGCCGACCTCGATCCTGCCGGGCCCCTCGCTTGGCCACGGGGACTCCGCCCAGCGTGGCCCGCTGCGGCCGACAGCGTCAACCGGCCGCGGCGCTCACCACCCGAACAGGGTCCCGAGAACTTCGGCGGCGGGGC
>CAZLEC010000990.1:0-1452 GCA_964558245.1 uncultured Burkholderiales bacterium
GCTCGTCGAGGATGTACAGCGTGCGCCCCGTGGCGCGCTTCCCCAGCTCGGCCGACAACTTGACGCGCTGGGCCTCCCCGCCCGACAGGGTGGGCGCCGGCTGGCCGAGGCGCACGTAGCCGAGACCGACGTCGACGAGCGTCTGCAGGTGACGGGCGATCGTGGGCTGGTTGGCGAAGAACTCCAAGCCCTCTTCGATCGACAGCCCGAGCACCTCGGCGATGTTCTTGCCCTTGAACGTGACGTCGAGCGTGTCGCGGTTGTAGCGCGCGCCCTTGCACACCTCGCAGGGCACGTACACGTCGGGCAAGAAGTGCATCTCGATCTTGATCGTGCCGTCGCCCTGGCAGGCCTCGCACCGGCCGCCCTTCACGTTGAACGAGAACCGGCCGGGCAGGTAGCCGCGCACCTTGGCTTCCTGCGTGCTCGAGAAGAGCGTGCGGATCTTGTCGAACACCCCGGTATAGGTGGCGGGGTTGGATCGGGGCGTGCGGCCGATCGGCGACTGATCGATGTTGATGACCTTGTCGAGATACTCCGTGCCTTCGATCCGCTTGTGGCGGCCGGGCACGTCGCGCGACCGGTAGATCTTCTGCATGAGCGCCGGGTGGAGGATGTCGCCCACCAGCGTGCTCTTGCCGCTGCCGCTCACACCGGTGACCGCGACGAAGCACCCGAGCGGCAGCTCGACGTCGATCTCCTTCAGGTTGTGCTCCCGCGCGCCGCGCACGGCCAACCACTGGTCGCCCGGTTCGCGACGCAGCGCGGGAACCGCGATCGAACGCTTCCCCGAGAGGTACTGCCCGGTGATCGAGCGCTTCGACTTGAGGACGTCTTTGACCGTGCCCGACACGATGATCTCGCCACCGTGCTCCCCCGCGCCCGGCCCGATGTCGACCACGTGGTCGGCGACGCGGATGGTCTCCTCGTCGTGCTCGACGACGATCACGGTGTTGCCGAGGTTGCGCAGGCGCACCAGCGTCTCGATGAGGCGCCGGTTGTCGCGCTGGTGCAGGCCGATCGACGGCTCGTCGAGCACGTAGAGCACGCCCACGAGGCCGCTCCCGATCTGTGACGCGAGCCGGATCCGCTGCGCCTCGCCGCCCGCGAGCGTGCCCGACGCCCGGTTGAGCGACAGGTAGTCGAGGCCGACGTCGAGCATGAACTGGAGTCGCTCCAACACTTCCTTGAACACGCGCTCGGCAATGAGCCGGTCGCGTTCCGACAGCTCCACCGTCTTGAAGAACGCGACGCAATCGGTGATCGACATCTCGCCGACTTCGAAGATGTTGTGATCGCCGATCGTGACCGCGAGCGACGCCGGACGCAGGCGCGCGCCACCGCACGCGGGGCACGGAACCTCGCGCATGTAACCCTCGATCTGTTCCCGCGCGCGGTCGCTCTCCGACTCGGTGTGGCGCCGCTCCAACCACGGCACGACGCCCTCGAACT
>CAZLEC010000991.1:0-1451 GCA_964558245.1 uncultured Burkholderiales bacterium
GGGCCTTTAGGAGAGCGGGTGACGGGAATCGAACCCGCATCACCAGCTTGGAAGGTCAGGCGAGGCGTTTCGCCGACGTCGGTGTTTGCGTGTTTCCGCAGGTCAAACGGCATTTCGTTGACCGCTCGATACCGCCCGCGACCGCTGTTTCCCGTTCGTTAGGGCACGCAGTGGGCACGAGATCTCTTGCGACATTTCGTCGTACGAGCACGTTGACCGTCGCGCGTCTCCGTTCGCGCGGCGCGGCATAACGGCACTTCGGGGATGGCCGGTCTGCCGTGTTTGATGCGCGTTATGGCGCGCGTTCTGCTCGGATCTGTTTGGCTTCGTGGGCCAGCCAAACCTCGTCGTAGTCCCGCTGGCGGTGCAGTCGGCGTATTTCGGGCCCAAAGTAGGGATGATCCCGCGCCTCCAGTTGGGACTACGCGAAGTCGGGACAGCGACTCGTCTGTACTGTCGTCGGATGGAGTCGCCAAGCTGCTGCCTGCGGATTGCCGTCGCCCAGATGCAGATCACAGGTGATGCGCGCAGTAACGGCGAGTGCGTACGAGCCCTGATGCGCGACGCCGCCCTGGGTGGTGCTCGCCTGGTTCTGTTTCCCGAAGGGACGTTGTCGGGATACGCGAAGCACCAGATCCAGGACTGGTCGGAGGTGAAGTGGTCGACTGTCCGCGAGGAACTGCTATCCGTTGCCGAACTGGCGGCGGAGCTGCACACATGGGTAGTACTCGGATCCGCTCATCCCCTCAGCCGTCCGAATCGGCCGCACAACAGCCTGTACATCATCTCGGACGAAGGTCAGGTGGTGGCCCGTTACGACAAGCGGATGTGCTCTGCGACCGAGACGGCCAGCTTCTACTCACCCGGTACTGCACCCCTGGTGTTCGACGTTGACGGCTTCCGTTTCGGTTGCCTCATCTGCATCGAGGTCAACTTCCCCGCGTTGTTCATGGAGTACGGCCGTCTCGGTGTTGATTGCGTGCTGCTCTCGGCCTATCCGATGGCGGCGGATGACATGTTCCGCACGAAGGCGCTGGCACACGCCGCGATCCATAACGTCTGGATCGGACTGTCAGTACCAACGGAAGGAGCCGACCTCACGGCCTCATCGGTCATCGATCCAAACGGCCACGTCGTGAGCACGGTGTCCGCCAGCCAGGGCACTGCATCGGGAGACATGAATCGAGACGATCCTGCGTTCGAGGTTGCCCTGCGCAAAGCACGGCCTTGGCGCGCCGCGGCGACAAGTGGCGAGTTTCATCGAGACCGCATCGTCCACGACGTCCGGAGCGCCGACCAGATCTGCATTTAGTTCCTTCGCTGGTCCGTCCGGTTCGTGCGCCGACCGCGAACTCGATGACGCGACGCGTATCCCAGACACCTGCCCCAGGACGACGCCGCTTGTGTCCCCCGATCGCCGGTTAGGCGGGGGGCTATCCCGGGCGGGCTCT
>CAZLEC010000992.1:0-1451 GCA_964558245.1 uncultured Burkholderiales bacterium
GTCGAAGACGCCGGTCGTGCCGGGCAGCCAGTAGCCGAGCGACAACAACCGCGACTGGATGCCCACCACCGCCGCGCCGGTCGCGCCGAGGCCGATCGTCGGGGTCACGATGACCGGGGTCGGCAACGCGAGCAGCCGGTAGCCGCCGGTGCCGGGAACGGCGGTGATCTGGGTGATGACCCGGAACGACGACAGCGTGCTCTTCGCGCCGCCTTCCTTCTTGGCGTCGCCGAAGTTGTAGACGCTGCCGTCCTGGGTCGCGAGCCAGTAGCCCTTGCCGGTCGAGTCGCCCGCGATGCCGACCACCGGCGCGGTCACGTGCTTGTTGCCGGTCGAGCCGTGGAACTTCGCGTTCCCGAAGGTGAACACCCCGCCGTCGCTCCCGACCAGCAGGTACCCACCGCCGTCGGGCGTGGCGGCCATGCCGATGATCGGCGCGTTGAGGTGCTTGTTGCCGGTCGAGCCGTGGAACTTCGCCGACCCGAACGTGAACACCCCGCCGTCGCTCGCCATCAACCAGTAGCCCTTGCCTTTCGGGCCCGGGATCATCTGCGTGATCGGGGAATTGAGGTGCATCGAGCCGGTCGAGCCGTAGAAGTGCGCGTCGCCGAAGGTGAAGACGCCGCCGTCGCCGGCGATCAACCAGTACCCCCGGCCGGTCGGGGTCGCGGCGATGCCGACGATCGGGGAATTCAGGTGGATCGAGCCGAGCGATCCGAAGAAGGGGGCGTTGAAGCCGAACACGCCTCCGTCGTTGGCGACGAGCCAGTAGCCCTTGCCGTTCGGGGTCGCGGCCATGCCGACGATCGGCGCGTTGAGGTTGCGGCCCGAGGTCGAGCCGTGGAAGGACGCGCTGCCGAACGCGTACACCGTGTCGTCGTGGCCGCTGACCGCGGCGCCGGCGGCGGTGGTGCCGACCGCGGCGCCCGCGACGATCGGGATCAGCGAGACGCACAGGAGTGCGGCGAGACGCGACGCGAGGAAACGGCGGGAAGGCACATGTACACGCAAGGGGAGACTCCAGAGGCAGGCGGCGAGCGGAAGGCCGGAGCTCGCAGCCCAATCGTGACGAACCGAAGGCGGGCCGGAGGCTACCAGCGGCATCCGGCGAAAAACCCGTCGGGCCCCGCCCGCCGGGCGGCGAAAACCGTCAGCCTTCCTCGGAGGGGCGCTCGGTAACGTAACCACATGTTCCAGCCGGTCGACTCGCTCGACCTCCTCGAGCTCGAAGCGCGCGTCCTCACTCGTTGGGGTGACGACGACGTGTTCGGCGAGAGCCTGCGCAACCGGCACGGCCGCCCGGAATGGATCTTCTACGAAGGACCGCCGACCGCCAACGGCCGCCCGGGCATCCACCACGTGTGGGCCCGGCTCTTCAAGGACCTCTATCCCCGCTTCCACACCATGCGCGGCAAGCACGTCGTGCGCAAGGGCGGCTGGGACTGCCACGG
>CAZLEC010000993.1:0-1065 GCA_964558245.1 uncultured Burkholderiales bacterium
CCCTTCACTCGCGACTCGATCTGCTCAACCAGCATGGCCAGACCGCGACGCCCGACCTCCGCGAAGTCTTGTCGCACCGTCGTCAGGCCAGGCGTCAGATAGGCAACCTCGGGGAGGTCGTCGAAACCGATGAGGCTCACATGGCCTGGAACTTGGCGACCGTGGTCGTGGAGTGCGCGTAGAACGCCCAATGCCATCGAGTCATTGGCGGCGAAGACGGCTGTTACGTCAGGCATACGGGCGAGAACGCGGCCGGCTGCGAATCCAGATTGTGGCTCCAGTCCCCGTACAAGGGCCGCGGCACCTCGGCCCCGGCTAATTCCAGAGCGATTTGCCAACCGGCCAAGCGATGCCGAGCCTCGAACCAGTCCTGAGGACCACCAACGTGCCACACGGTCTTGTGCCCATGCTCCAGCAAGTGCTCGGTGGCCGCCCGAGCGCCGGCATGTTGGTCGACTGTGACAGTGTCGATCTCGGCATCGCCGTCGCCCCCGTGGCGAGATTTCCTGACCGCAACTGGTGCGTGATTCATCCGGACCTCAACACGACGGCTACGCTCCCCAGCCTGCGGCGTGGCCACCGATGCGGCCAGCAACAATTCTCTCGGCGTAACCGGAGGCTGCGTACGCGGCCATTGGGTCCGCGTGCAGTCCTTGTTGTTCGCGCACTTCGGCGAGCAGCGGGCGGACGTCGGTGTTGTATGCGTCCATCAGCACTGCATTCGCGCCAAGTACGTCGCCCGCGGCCTGCCGCGCAGTCAACGCATCGACGTCGACGAGAAGGGCCTTGGCCGTCGCTTCCTGGACGTTCATCACCGAGCGGATCTGGCCCGGAATCTTGGGTTCAATGTTGTGACACTGATCGAGCATGAAAGCCACCCCGGCAGCGGGATCGAGCGCGCCGCCCCGCCGGACCTCCCACATGATCCGGAACAGCTGGAACGGATCAGCTGCGCCCACCATGAGATCATCGTCGGCGTAGAACCGTGAGTTGAAGTCGAATCCACCGAGCCGGCCGGCGCGGAGCAGGATCGCCACGATGAACTCGATATTTGTGCCTGGCGCA
>CAZLEC010000993.1:1075-1449 GCA_964558245.1 uncultured Burkholderiales bacterium
CCCTGTGTCGACAACCACCTGGGCGTTGGGCCCAAGCGCTAGACAGTGTGCGTGAGCAGTTCCCCAGTCCGGCACGTCCATCGTGTAGAACGCCGGTTCGAACAGCTTGTACTCCAGCAGCATCCGCTGCCCAGTGCTCAATCTGGCGTACACCTCCGTGAGTGCATCGGCGAGTCGCTCCTGCCTGTCGCGGATGTCATCTTGACCTGGATAGTTCGTGCCGTCAGAGAACCACAACTTCAGGTCCCGAGACCCCGTTACGTCCATGATGTCGACGCATTCCAACAGGTGGTCGGTCGCCTTCCGCCGCACAGCCGGGTCTGGATTCGTCACGGATCCCAACATGTATTCGTCGTCTTGAAACACGTTCGCAT
>CAZLEC010000994.1:0-1447 GCA_964558245.1 uncultured Burkholderiales bacterium
TCCACCGCGGCGTGTACACGATCGCCGAGGAAGCAACCGCCGCGTTCGAGAACGCGCGCCGCACGGTCGGCCGCTTCGTCAACGCGCCGCACACCGAGGAGATCATCTTCACCCGCAACGCGACCGAGTCGATCAACCTCGTCGCGTACACGTGGGCGCGCGCGAATCTCCGCGCCGGCGACGCGATCGTGCTGTCCCACATGGAACACCACGCGAACGTCGTGCCGTGGCACATGCTCGCCGCCGAGCGCGGCGTCGAGCTCCGGTGGATCCCGATGACCGCCGACTTCCAGCTCGACCTCGCCGGCCTCGACCAGCTGCTCGACGGTGCACGCTTGCTCGCGGTCACCGCGATGTCGAACGTGCTGGGCACGCTCAACGACATCCGCCCCCTCGCCGACGCCGCCCACGCGCACGACGCGCTCGTGCTCGTCGACGCATGCCAGTACGTGCCGCACGTCGCCACCGACGTGCAAGCGTGGGATGCCGACTTCGCGGCGTTCTCGGCGCACAAGATGTGCGGCCCGAGCGGCATCGGTGCGCTCTGGGCCCGCCAGGAGCTGCTCGAGGAGATGCCCCCGTTCCTCGGTGGCGGCGAGATGATCCGCGACGTGCGGCTCGACGGATTCTCCACCAACGACGTTCCGTGGAAGTTCGAGGCGGGCACCCAGGCGATCGCCGAAGCGGTCGGCTTCGGCGCGGCCGTCGACTACATGACCGCGCTCGGCATGCCCGCGGTGCGCGAGCACGAGATGCGCCTGACGCGCTACACCCTCGACGCGCTCGCCGAGCACTTCCCCGATTCGCTCCAGATCTACGGCCCGCGCGACACGTCGGTGCGGGGCGGCGCGGTCTCGTTCCTGTTCGACGGGATCCACGCGCACGACATCAGCCAGGTGCTCGACGAGGACGCGGTGTGCGTGCGGGCGGGGCACCACTGCGCCAAGCCGCTGATGCGCCAACTCGGCGTCCCGGCCACCACCCGCGCCTCGGTCTACGTGTACAACGACGAAGCCGACATCGACATTCTCGTCGAGGCGCTCGCCAAAGCCCAGAAGTTCTTCACACCCTAGGATCGAGCACGCATGGCCGGCCTCGAAGACCTCTACCGAGAGATCATTCTCGACCACTACCGCTCGCCGCGTAATCGCGGCGAGCTCCCGGTGCCGCCCGCGCACAAGGTCGAGGGATTCAACCCGTTGTGCGGCGACGAGGTCGTCCTCTACGTCGACGTCGATTCCGACACCGGCACGGTACGCGACGTCAAGATCGCCGGGCAGGGTTGCTCCATCAGCCAGGCCTCCACGTCGATGATGAGCGCGGCGGTGAAGGGCAAGACGCTCGAGGAGGCCCAACAGCTGATCCGTGCCTTCAAGGCGCTCATGTCGATCCACGAGTCGAAGCTCGAGGGCGAGTCCGACGGCAGCGACCTGCAGGCCGACCTCGA
>CAZLEC010000995.1:0-1443 GCA_964558245.1 uncultured Burkholderiales bacterium
TAAAGCGGTCGTACAACGCAAAAGGACCCGGATCCGCGGATCCGGGTCCTCTGTCTTTGCCGTGTTCCGGCTCAGCCCCGCTTCGCGGTGCGCTTGCGCGCGGTACGCCGAGTCGCCCGCTTGGCAGGCGCCTTCTTCGTGGCCTTGCGCTTCTTCGCTGCCTTGCGCTTGGCCGGCGCCTTCTTGGCCGCCTTCTTCGTGGCCTTGCGCTTGGTCGCCTTGCGCTTCGCGGGCGCCTTCTTGGCCGCCTTCTTCGTGGCCTTCCGCTTCTTGGCGGGGGCCTTCTTGGCTGCCTTGCGCTTCTTGGCGGGAGCCTTCTTCGCGGCCCTCTTCTTGGTCGCCTTCTTGGCTACTCGCTTCTTAGCGGGTGCCTTCTTGGCTGCCTTGCGCTTCTTTGCGGGTGCCTTCTTGGCAGCCCTCTTCTTCGTCGCCTTCTTAGCCGGAGGCACGGGCACCACCTTTCATGGAGAGCGCTCTCTCACTCAACCAACGGGAAGTTCGAACTTCAGGGGTCATTCGGTACGCGAGGGAGTGAGCCCCGCGCCCTACGCCATCAAGAGCCGTTGACGCGCTTCTTGAAATCGGAGCCGACGGTGAACTTCACCGAGTTGGATGCTGCGATCTGAATGGGCTCCCGTGTTTGCGGGTTCATCCCAGTGCGCGCCTTCCGGGCCGACGGCGCGAATGTGCCGAAGCCAGGAAGCGTGACCTTGTCTCCGTCCGCAACCGCGGACTGCACGGACCCGATGAACGCGTTCAACGCGCTCTCCGCATCCGTCTTACTCAGATTCGCAGCGCTCGCGATCGATTCGACGAGCTCGCCCTTATTCACGGGTAGAACCTCCGCGCATCGGCGTGTGTCGATGACATGAGAACCCAATCGGCCGCGAAGGTCAAGCATTCACACACGGCGCGCGCGTGCATCGACCACTGTTCGCGCGCATCGTGCAATACTTTCGCAATGCCCGATGAGCGCGACGGCGCGCTCGAAGACGGCCGTTACGACGCGTTCATCCTCGCGGCGGACACGCGCGACGACGGTGTCGCGATCTCGTGCACGATCACGACCGGATTGCATCGCGGCGACGTGATCGATCTCGTCTCGAAGCAGTTCGCCACCCGTGACCCGTTCGATCTCGTCGGGTTACCGTGCACGCTCGTCGTCGTGGGCGACGAGATCCGCGTCGAGCCCTGACGCGAGTGAGGCCCGGGTCGGATGACCCGAGCCTCACCTTTCCTGGCAGCCCCGAGCGGATTCGAACCGCCGCTTCCGCCTTGAGAGGGCGGCGTCCTAGGCCGCTAGACGACGGGGCCAGGACTCGGACTCGACCACCGTACCGGTCACCGTCGAGTCAGCTCGGGGGGGAGGAATTGAACCCCCAATTACAGGACCAGAACCTGTCGTGTTGCCGATTACACCACCCCCGAATGGGTGCGCCGAGA
>CAZLEC010000996.1:0-1441 GCA_964558245.1 uncultured Burkholderiales bacterium
GGAAGGTCCCTGCGGGCCGACGAGGCCGATGTCGCCGGTCACGCCCGCGACGCCCTGGACGCCCTCGTCTCCCGCTGGGCCCTGCGGTCCGACTCCGCCTTGAATGCCCGCGCCCTGGTTGCCGTCCTGGCCGAGGACGCTCGGCGAGAGCTTCAACGCACCGTTCGCGGCGACCGACTTCGCCGCGGCCCGCCGCCTCGGCGCCGCGGGCGCCGCCAGTTGAGTCAGGTTCGGCGCGGACGCCGTCGGCGCGCTCGAGACCTTCGCGGTCGAGCTCTGCATCGCGTTGTTGACGACGACGCCGAGCCCGACCACGACGATCGCCGCGGCCGCGGCCATGACCCATTGACTGCGCCGGGGCACGCGAGGACGCGTCGCGCGCCCCGACGCGCTGAGCTCGTGCACGACTCGGTCGGCGCCGTCGTCGGGCACGGCGATCTCGTCGGCGAGCTCACCCAGGAGTTGTGCGAGTACTGCTTCGTCGATCATGGCGTCACCTCGGCGTCGGCCACGTTGGAGGCATCAGGGGCGTAGGACGCGAGCCGGGCATCGGCTGCGAGGCGGCGGCGGGCTTCGTGCAGCCGCGACTTGACGGTGCCGGGCCGGCGGCGGATCGCGATCGCGATCTCGCGCTCGCTCAGGTCGGCGTAGTACCGCAGGATCACCACGACGCGCAGCGACTCGGGAAGATCACCAAGGGTCGAGTGCAACGCGTCGGCGAGCACCGAGCGCTCGGCCCCGGCCTCCGGCGCCTCGGTCGTTGCCGACGGTCCGCGCTCGGGGTCGAGTGCCTCCCGCTCCCGCTCGCGCCTCGGCACTTCCTTGCGCAGCTTCGAGTAACACGCGTTCACGAGGACGCGGTAGAGCCAGGCGTCCCGCCGCTCGTTGTCGGGCAGCGCGTCGCGGAAGCGCCACGCGCGCAGGAAGGCGTCTTGCACGGCTTCCTCGGCGTCGGCCCGGTTGCCGCAGATCAAGACCGCAGTGCGGAACGCCCGCGCGTAGCGGGCCCCCACCCAGTCGCCCAGCTGTTCGGTTTCCCCGGTCACAACGCTTCTGACGCTCGCGAGCTCGATCTGGTTCGGAGCTCTCCGAGAAATCGTCCCAGACGGCGCACCGGATTACGAGGGATCGGGCCCGTCTGCCAGACTCCGCCGATGCTCCGGAGATCTGCCCGCGCCATCGCCGCGGTGACCGTTGCCGTTCTCCTCGCCGCCGGGTGCAGCTCGTCGGGGTCGGGCGCCAAGGCGACCTCGACCACCTCGACTACGGCGCCGACCTCGACCAGCGCGCCGGCGTCGCCCGCGCCGTACGCCAAGACCGGGCCCTACGCCGTCGGTTACACGACCCTGCACCTCGCGGGCGGTCGCCGGGTGGTCGTGTGGTACCCGGCGCAGCCGGGCGGGAGCGCGAGCCACGCGCAGGAGACCATCGACCTCGGCGG
>CAZLEC010000997.1:0-1435 GCA_964558245.1 uncultured Burkholderiales bacterium
CGTTCCTCGTCGCGCTGCACGTCGGCACCGCGCTCGCATTGTTCGTGTACTTCTGGCGCGACTGGTTCGAGATCATCGGGGCCCTCGCCCGCAGCGCGCGCGAACGCCGGGTGGTGTCGCCCGCGGCCCGACTCGGGCTGCTGCTGATCGTCGCGACGATCCCGGCCGGACTGATCGGCGTCTTGTTCGAACACGAGCTCCGCACGCTGTTCGCCAAGCCGTTCGCGGCGGCCGCGTTCCTGACGGTGAACGGGCTGATCCTGCTCGGGGGCGAGCGACTGCGGCGCCGGCCGAGCGTGCGCGCACTCGCATCCGCCAACCCCCAACACGACAACCCCGAGCCCGGGCGCAGCATCGACTCGCTGACGTTCGGCGAAGCGATCATCGTCGGTGTAACCCAGATCGGTGCGCTCTTCGCGGGCATCAGCCGTTCGGGCATCACGATGGTCGCGGGCCTCACGCGCGGACTCGATCACGAAGACGCCGCGCGCTTCGCGTTCCTGCTCGCGACGCCGATCATCGCCGCCGCCGGCGTCTACAAGCTCCCCGACCTCATGGGCCACCTCGGCGACGGCGTGCGCATGCAGTCACTCGTGGGCGCGATCTTCGCGATGGTCGGCGCGTTCGTGTCGACGCACTTCCTCGTGCGCTTCTTCAAGAGCCAGACGCTGTGGCCGTTCGGCGTCTACTGCCTCGTCGCCGGCATCGCCTGCATGATCCGCTTCGCGTAGATCGTCCCATGCGTCTGTGGACCACACGACGTGTGGTTCTGAGACGCATCGACCTATAACGCCTGGTCAGGGGTTAGATCGTCAGGACGGTGCGGAGGCCGAGGCCGGCGGTCATGTCGGCGAAGGCCTCGTTGACCTCGGCGAGGGGGCGCCGGGCCGTGATCATGCCTTCGAGATCGAGCCGGCCCGCCCGCCACAGCGAGAGCAGGCGCGGGATGTCGCGGCGACCGTTGCTCCCGCCCAGGAACGAGCCCATGATCTTGCGCTCGCTGAGCATGAACAGCACCGGCGGGGCGAGGTTGACCGACTGGTCGAGCCCGCCCGCGCCGACCAGCACGGTCGTGCCGCCGTTGCGCGTCGACCAGATGCACGTCTCGATCGCGGATCCCGAACCAACCGCGTCGAAGGCATCGTCGACGCCGATGCCGTCGGTGAGCGCGTGCACCCGCGCCGTCACGTCTTCGGCCGTCGGATCGACCACATCCGTCGCGCCGAAGCGCAACGCGTTCTTGCGCCGCGCCGCGACCGGATCCGACACGATGATGCGCGCCGCGCCGGCGATCCGCGCGCCCTGAGTGATCGCGATCCCGATCCCGCCCGCGCCGATCACGAGCACCGTCGCGCCCTCGGGGACGCGCGCGGTGTTGAACACCGCGCCCACGCCGGTCTGCACCGCGCACCCGATCACGCAGGCGATCTCGAGC
>CAZLEC010000998.1:0-1435 GCA_964558245.1 uncultured Burkholderiales bacterium
GCTCGGGGGTGTAGTAGTCGCCCGGCTCGTGGAAGCGGTCGTCGGGGAAGTTCATGCCGGTCCAGTAGCTGCCGTCGTCGTGGCGCAGGAACTGCACCGAGGCGAAGAGATCTTGCGCGCGCTCGTGCAAGCCGATCGCGTCGAGCGACATCACGAGCTCGCACGTCTCGGCCGCAGTGATCCACGGCTGGTCCGACACGCAGCGCACGCCCCGGCCCGGTGCGACGAACGTGTCCCACCGCGACGCGACGCGCGCTTCGGCCGCGTGGCCGCGCAGCACCCCCGCGAGGATGGGGTAGTACCAGTCCATCGCCCAGCGGTCCTTTTCGAGGAAGCGTTCGGGCCGGTGGGCGATCGCGATGGCCAGCGAGCCGAGGGAGAGCTCCCAGTCGGGCCGGTCGCGCCCGAGCCGCTCGGCGGCCGCGATCGCGCACCGCAGCGACGAGTAGATGCTCGACGATCCCGTGAGCAGCGCGCCCTTGCCGTCGAGCCGCGCCGGGTCGGCGTCCCACTCGATCTCGCCGGTGGGGTGCTGGTTGTCGAGCGCGAAGTCGATCGCGCGCTCCACCACGGGAAAGAGGTCTTCGAGGAATCCGGTGTCGCCGGTCGCGAGGTAGTGGTGCCACACGCCGTTGGCGACGTAGCAGGCGACGTTGGTGTCGAGCGTGTGCTCCTTCACCGCGTCGCCCTCGTAGTACGCGTGCCACGACCCGATCGGGTGTTGCAGGGCGCGGAGCCATTCGTAGGCGCGCTCGGCTTCCGCGAAACGGCCACCGATGTCGAGTGCCATCGCGGCTTCCACGAGGTTCCACGGGTCGGTGTGGCCGCCGGGTACCCACGGGATGTTGCCGTCGGGCTGCTGCACCGACGCGATCGCGTCGATGGTCTGTGCGATCTGCGCGCCGGTCAGGATGCCGGCGACCTCGGGGAGGGGACGATCAGCCAAGGCTGCGCTTCCCCCACTTGGCGGCCGACGGCGGAACCTTCTCGCCGTACACGACGAGGCTCTTCCCGAGCACCGGGTTGAGCGCCCGCTCGGTCACCCGGGCCCACGCCGGGTCGTGCTCGATCAGGTGACAGAGGAAGTCGTGGTACCGCTTCACCGGTGGGGCGTCGGGATTGTCGAGCCCGTACGCGCACTTGAGCCACCAGTACGGCGAGTGAAACGCGTGGGCGTGATGCGAACCGCGCAGGAAGCAGCCGGCGCGTTCGACCTTCTGCTCGAGCTCGTGCTGGCGGTAGATGCGCACGTGTGCGCCCGGCGCGTCGTGGTACAGATCGTTGATCGCCCACGAGACCCGCTCCGGCCAGCGCGTGGGCACTGTTGCCGCGAGGCGGCCGCCGGGGCGCAGGACGCGCACGATCTCCACCAGCGCGCGTTCGTCGTCCCAGATGTGCTCGAGCACCTCCGACACGATCACGCGGTCGAAGCTGT
>CAZLEC010000999.1:0-1435 GCA_964558245.1 uncultured Burkholderiales bacterium
AACGGCGTCGGCAAGACGTCGCTCCTCAAGGTGTTGGCGGGTGAGGCGCCCGCGGCGCAGGGCGTGGTCGCGCGCACCGGGGCGATCGGCTACCTGTCGTAGGACCCGTCGCCACGGGGCACCGGGCTCGACGGCACGGCCCTCGCGCACGTGCTCTCGGCGCGGGGGCTCGATGCCGCGAGCCGCCGGCTCGACGAGCTGCACCGCAAGATGGCCGAGGACGCGTCGCCGCGCAACGTGCGCGCCTACAGCGACGCCGAAGACGCGTTCCGGCACGCGGGCGGGTACGCCGCCGACTCGGAGGTCAGGCGGATCGCGGCGGGTCTCGGCCTCGGCGCCGACCGGCTCGATCTCCCCATCACCGCGCTCTCGGGCGGCGAGCGCCGGCGCGTCGAGCTGACGCGCATCCTCTTCGCGGGCAGCGATCTGCTCCTCCTCGACGAGCCGACGAACCACCTCGACATCGACGCCAAGCAGTGGCTCATGCAGTTCCTGCGGTCGTACCGCGGCGGCCTCCTCGTGATCTCCCACGACCTCGAGCTCCTCGACAAGTCGATCACGCGCGTGCTCCACATCGACGAAGGCGAGCTGGTCGAGTACCGCGGCACGTACTCGCAGTACCTGTCGGCGCGCCAGGACGACGCGCAGCGGCGCGCCAAGCTCGCCGCGCGGCAGTCCAGCGAGATCGACCGCCTGCGCGCGCTCGCCAACTCGATGCGCGGTCAGACCGAGAAGCGGGCGCGCACGGCCAAAACGCTCGACCATCGGGTCGAGAAGCTCACGGCCAATCGCGTCACGGCTGCGCGCGCCGAGCGCAAGGTGCGGGTGCGGCTGCCCGAGCCGCCGCGCGCGGGGCTCGTCACGCTCGAGGTCACGGATCTCGCCAAGGCGTTCGGCACCAAGACCGTGTTCGAGGACATCAACTTCGACGTCGGGCGCGGTGAGCGCATGCTCGTGCTCGGCCTCAACGGAGCCGGCAAGACCACCCTGCTCAAGACGCTCGTCGGGGAGCTCGAAGCCGACCTCGGCACCGTGTCGCTCGGCCATCAGGTTTCGCTCGGCTACTACGCCCAGGAGCACGAGGGCATCGTGAAGGGGCGCAACGTCCTCGAGCACATGCGCGACGTCAGCAATGAGCCCGACCAGTACCTCCGGGGTCTGCTCGGGATGTTCGGTCTGCACGGCGAGATCGTGTTCCAGGACGCGAGCACGC
Organism: uncultured Burkholderiales bacterium; assembly: GCA_964558245.1. Taxonomy (GTDB): domain Bacteria; phylum Actinomycetota; class Acidimicrobiia; order IMCC26256; family PALSA-610; genus JBBQER01. The sequence continues at coordinate 1,214 of CAZLEC010000999.1, forward strand.
TCTCGGGCGGCGAGAAGACCAAGCTCGCGCTCACCGTGCTCGTCGCGGGCAAGCACAACCTGCTGCTCCTCGACGAGCCCACCAACAACCTCGATCCGCCGTCGCGTGCCGCGATCGGCGCCGCGCTGCGCACCTGGAAAGGTGCGATGGTGCTCGTGAGCCACGACACCGAATTCGTCACCGAGCTCGAACCCGACCGCGTGCTCGTGATGCCCGACGCCA
>CAZLEC010001000.1:0-1435 GCA_964558245.1 uncultured Burkholderiales bacterium
GTGATCGGCGGCAACGTCTCCTTCTACAACGCGTCGAGCGGCGCCGACATCCACCCGACCCCGGTCGTCGGCGTGCTCGGTCTGATCGACGACCTCGAGCACCCGCCGCCTTCCGCCCGGCTCGTCGCGGGCGAGTCGATCCTCGTGCTCGGCGAGACCCGCGCCGAGCTCGGTGGCTCCGAGTGGGCCGCGGTCGTGCACGGCCTCGACGGCGGTGCGCCGCCGGCTGCAGATCTCGACGCCGGGTTCCGGTTGCACGCCCTCGTCGCCGCGCTGGCGCGCAACGGGGAGGTTTCGGGCATTCACGACGTGAGCGACGGCGGGCTCGCCGTCGCGTTGTGCGAGATGGCCTTCGCCGGAGAGACCGGGTTCCGCGTCGATCTGCTGAACGCGCCGGGCGCTCGTTCGTGCACCGCGGCCGAGATGGCCTTCGGGGAGTCGACGTCGCGCGTGGTCGTGACCGTCGGGGCCGAGCAGGTCGCGGCCGTGCTCGGCGCGGCCGCCGCGGCCGGGGTCCCGGTCGCCACGATCGGCCAGGCCGGCGGCGATCATTGCATCGCCGACGGAGCCTTCTCCGTGCCCCTGTCGACAGCCAACGAGGCGTGGCGCGACGCGATCCCGAACCTCATACGGGCCGCCACCCCCTGACCTCAAACCGCTTCATCTGATGAAGTCGGGGAGCTCACCTGCGCAGCCCAAACGCTTCATGTGATGAAGCAGATGCGTCAGAGGAGGTTGTGGGCTTCGAGCCAGGCCACTACTTGGGCGGCGGACTCGGCGGGGGTGTGGCCGGCGGTCTCGATGCGCAGCTCGGGGTTCTCGGGCGGTTCGTAAGGATCGGACACGCCGGTGAACTCGGGGATCTCGCCGGCGCGGGCCTGCGCGTAGAGGCCTTTCACGTCGCGGGCCTCACAGTCCTCGAGCGAGGTCGCGACGTGCACCTCCACGAAATTCTCGACCCAGCCGCGCACCTCGTCGCGCACCGCGCGGTACGGAGAGATGGCCGCGGTCACCGCGACCACGCCGTTGCGCGCCAGGAGCGACGCGACGAAGCCGATCCGGAGGATGTTCGTGTCGCGGTCGGCCTTCGAGAACCCGAGGCCCTTCGACAGGTGCTCGCGCACTTCGTCGCCGTCGAGCAGCTCGACCTGCCGGCCCCGCGACCGCAGCTCCTCGACCAACAGCTCGGCGATCGTGCTCTTGCCGGCGCCGGACAGGCCGGTGAACCAAACGCAGCATCCGGGGCGGTCCATGGCGTCGCAGGATACGGGAAGGCATGCCTGGTCAGCGCGGTTGTAGGAGATTCGGCGCGGCCCACTCCGGGTCGGGCGATGCCCGCGTGAAATAATGGTGACCTTGGACTCCGACCTCTCGGGACCGCGAGACGCGTGTGGTGTCTTCGGCATCTACGCGCCCGGTCAGCCGGTTTCTCACA
>CAZLEC010001001.1:0-1435 GCA_964558245.1 uncultured Burkholderiales bacterium
GTCGATCCAAGCCTGGCAAGAGCGTTTGATGAGGCTAGCCAGGCAGCGCGCGAGCAGGCCAGGATTGAGGGCTTTGCAGCCGGTCACGCGGAGGGTGTCGAGGCCGGGCGTCGCGATAACGAGATCGTCTTCCAAGGTGACCAGGCCGCGACGAGACTCGTTGACCTAGCCAACCGCGAAGCCTCCGCGAGTGCGGTGGCCGCCTTGCTTGACGCGGCCAAGGCGTACGAAGTGCGGCAGGTCATGGGTCTTGCCGACGTCGAGGATATGTTGCTTGCCGCTGCGTACGATCTGGCAACAGCCCTCGTCGGCCGCGAGCTAGAATCCTCCGTGCCACCAGTCCGCGACGCCGTTCGACGGGCGCTCGCGATGTTGCCTGATGACGGACTCATCACGGTCTTCGCGCATCCCGTGGACGTGGCGGCTCTGACAGACATCGGTCTCGGCAGCGACGGTCGCACGATTCGCGTCGTCGCCGACGCCGACATCGAACCCGGTTCCTGCGTCGCCGAGTCGGGCCGCACTCACGTCAACGCAAGTCTCGCTAATGCGCTCGCGCGTGTGCAGCAGGCACTCGCATCATGACGACATTCCAGGCACGCTGGGGTGACGTTCTCGAAGTCGCACGCCCGTCCGTACATGGTCGAATCACCGGCGTCGTCGGGCTGAGCATGAGTGCCGAGGGACTCCTCGCCGCAATTGGCGACGTCGTGACAGTCCAGACGGCCGGCCAGCCCATCCTCGCCGAGGTTGTTGCGGTCCATCGCTCGGGTTTCGCCTGCATGCCCCTCGGGGAAGTGATGGGCCTGCGAGCCGGTGCCTTGGTGACGTCGACCGGCGGACCGATGACTGTCGCGGTTGGCGAGTCGCTGCTCGGCCGCGTGCTTGACGGACTGGGCCGGCCGATGGACGACGGTAAGCCGTTGACCAATGTCGAACACGTGCTCGTCGATGCGAACCCCCCGCATCCGTTGCGTCGTGACCGGATCGAGCAGCAACTGTGCCTCGGCGTGCGTGCGTTCGACACTCTGATGCCTTGTGGCCGCGGGCAACGCCTCGGCATCTTCGCGGGATCCGGAGTGGGGAAGTCCTCCCTACTTTCGATGATCGCGCGCGGTACCGATGCTGAGATGTCCGTTATCGCGCTCATCGGCGAGCGCGGTCGTGAGGTCCGCGAGTTCATCTAGAACGATCTCGGCCCAGAAGGACTCGCTCGCTCGGTCGTCATCGTCGCGACGTCGGACGAGCCACCTCTGGTGCGCCTTCGCGCGGCGTTTGTCGCCACCCGAATCGCCGAGTGGTTTCGCGATCGCGGCAGCAACGTCGTGCTGATGATGGACAGCCTGACCAGGTTTGCCATGGCGCAGCGCGAAATCGGTCTTTCCGTCGGGGAGCCGCCAGCTACCCGCGGTTACCCGCCGTCGGTGTTCGCACT
>CAZLEC010001002.1:0-1426 GCA_964558245.1 uncultured Burkholderiales bacterium
AGGCGCTGCACGTACCCGGTGCGTTCGGCCCGTCCGAACAGGCCGTAGCCCGCGATCGGCTCGTCACGGTTCACGCGCATGTGCGAGCGAGGCGTGGCGTGCACGGCCTGGTCGAGACCGAGCTCGTCGAGCCGCCAGAACTCGTCGAACGCGGCAGAGTCGACCGCCAGAACGGCAGGCCGGTCGGCTGCGGTGGCCCGACGTGTCCGGCGAGCCGGTCCGGATGGCGGCGGTCCGAGCGAGGCGAAGTCGTGCGAGAGCAGGTGGAGCCGGCCAAGGATCTCGAACCCGGAGTCGACGAGCGGCAGGCTGGGCCCGGGCGCCAGGGCGTTGGTGATGACCTCCCGATACCCGGCCGCCCGCAGCTCCTCGACGAGGAGCTCGATCGCCGCCAAAGAGGGCGCGCCCTGGCACTGCAGCGCCACCGAGGCAATTTCGGGCCGACCGTGCCACGCCGCCACCCGGGCAACCCCGCCGCGGAAGCGGATCGACTGCGTCTTCACCGCGGGCGAGCGTACGCCCTGCCCGGGCGGACTCCCGGTTCACCTCGGCCGTCGCCGGCGTTCGGCCGCGGGCGCCCGGCCCGGATTTCGGGGTCAAAACCGGCACGTGGGGCTTGAGGGTGGGCGGCTCGGTGCCGATCGATATTCACAGGTTCGGCCACATCGGCAATGGAGGACGCCCCCGTGTTGGATCTCGACCACCTGCTCGCATACGCGGTCGAGCGCGGCGCGTCCGACGTTCACATCAAGGTCGGCTCACCGCCGTTCATCCGCGTCGACGGCCGCCTCGAGCGCATCGACTACGAGTCGGTGACGCCGGTCGAGACCGAGCGCATCGCGTTCGCGATCATGCCGAAGCAGCGCGCCGAGGAGTTCATCTCGACGAGCGACGCCGACTTCGCGTACTCGGTGGCCGGGCTCGGGCGTTTCCGTGTGAACGCGATGCGCCAGCGGGGCTCGGTTGGTCTCGTGTTGCGCCGGGTGCAGAGCGACACGCCGTCGTTCGAGGCGCTCGGCTTGCCCCCGGTCACGCGCAAGCTGGCCGAGCACGAGCGCGGCCTCGTGCTCGTGACCGGTCCGACCGGCTCGGGCAAGACCACGACGCTGGGTTCGATGATCGACTACATCAACGAGACCCAGCACAAGCACATCGTGACGATCGAGGACCCGATCGAGATCCTGCATCCCGACAAGTCGTCGATCGTGAACCAGCGCGAGGTCGGCACCGACACCAAGGACTTCAACTCCGCGCTGAAGCGGGTCCTGCGTCAGGATCCCGACGTCATCCTCGTCGGCGAGATGCGCGACATCGAGACCGTCAAGACCGCGCTGACCGCGGCCGAGACCGGTCACCTCGTCTTCTCGACGCTGCACACGATCAGCGCGACCGACTCGATCAACCGCATCATCGACTTCTTCCCCCC
>CAZLEC010001003.1:0-1424 GCA_964558245.1 uncultured Burkholderiales bacterium
ATAACCACTACCCCGATAGAAACACCCCCCGGCCCCGCCCACAAGCCGGGCCCCACGCGGCGTCGGTGGCCCACCCGGCGTGGGGACCACAGACGCCTCGGGCCTCCCTCGCGGCGCTGGGGGCGGGGTCAGGCGCGGGCGACCGATGTCGTGGTCGCGGCGCCGGTCTTGGGTTTGGTCGTGGTCGTCGTCGTTGTCGACGCCGGGCGGGTGGTCGACGTGGTCGCCGACGGCGTCTGCGTGATCAGGGCATTGGCCCGCGCCACCAGCTGCTGGACCTGCTTGATGTCCTCGGCGTAGGTGGCGAGGTCCTGGTTCGCGAGCGCCTGGTTGGCCTGGACCGAGAGCTGGTTGGCCTCGGCGAGCAGCTGGGCGACCGTCGCGGTCGACGGGGGCTGCGTGGTCGGCGTCGAGGTCGGCGTGGAGTTGGGCGTGGTGGTGGTCGTGGTGGTCGAGCCGGTCGTGGGGTTGTTGCCCGACGACTGCAGCTCCGCGGCGGGTGTGGTGCCGTTCAGCAGGTTCGTGACCGCGTCGCCCACGCTCGTGTCGAGCACCGCGTGCTCGCCGTAGGTGACCGCGACGAAGTTGAAGCGCGGCAACGGCTGCGAGCTGGAGCCTTCCACGTAGATCGGCCGGACGTAGAAGATCGAGTTGTCCATCGGTACCAGTTGCGCGGCTCCGCGCACGACCTTGGAGCCGAGTTGGTCGAGCAACGAGAACTTCGCGCTGATCTGGGGATCAGCTTCGATCAGCGACGCGGCACGCGCCGGTGACGGCGCGTTCGATTGGTCCGGAGCCTGATAGAGGATCAGCTTGCCGTAGTTCTTGCCGTCGTTGCGCGCCACCATGAACGACGACAGCTGATTCGACTTGCTGCGCGGCACGAATGGTCGCTCGAGCACGAACTCCTGGTTGCGCTCACCGGGGAGTTGCATCATCAGGTAGAGCGGATCGATCGGGTTGCCCGACGACGCAAGCGTCGAGTTGCGACCACCGTTGTTCCCTCCGACCGGTGCGACCGTCGCCGGTGCCGCCGTGCCCGACGAGTCAGGGCTCGGCGCGACGTCCCAGAGCGCAGCCTTCTGGAAGAACTGCAGCGGGTTGGTCATGTGGTACAGCGAGTACTGCTCGGTCTGCGCGTCGAAGATGTCCTCGGGATAGCGCCAGTGCTGTTGCAACCCATCGGGCATCTTCTTGACGCTCTCGAAGAGATCGGGGAACGCCTTCTCGTACGTGCGGATGATCGGGTCCTTGGGGTCGACGACGTAGAAGTGGATCGTGCCGTCGTACGCGTCGACCGTCGCCTTCACCGAGTTGCGGACGTAGTTGATACTCGTGTCGAGACCGCTCCCCGGCGGCACCGTGGGGTCGATCGACTGCGAATACGGATATTGGTTGGTGGTGGTGTAGCCGTCGAGCACCCA
>CAZLEC010001004.1:0-1416 GCA_964558245.1 uncultured Burkholderiales bacterium
GTGACCCGGCATCCGATTCGCGCCAGCTCGATCGCCTGCGTTCCTTGACCGCAACAGGCTCGTCATTGTCAACAACGGCCGAGTCCGGGTCCGCGTTGTCCGGCGCATCCGGCCACGGCTCAGACGACGCTGGCGGTTAACGAACGGCGCCGTGTCCTGCATCGACGATGCATCGGAGTGAGGAGAATTCTTTGAGGTTTTTTGTCGCGCGCGAGGGGGTTGCGCGCGCCATTCCTAGTTGTGGAAACCATCTCAAGTGCCGGAACGGCGACAGCACGCGCGGACGCCGCTACGGCAACAGCCGATCCAGGTCCGTTGTCCGAGATCGCCGAGCGGGTTCTGACTGTCGAGCGGGCGGGAGCGATCCTCGGCCTGTCGCGAGCGTCCGCCTACCGGGCGGCGCACCGGTGGCTCGAGACCGACGGCGCGGAGGGCCTGCCGGTCGTCGTGATCTCGCGGCGGCGGCTCGTAGTTCCCGTCGCCGCGCTGCAACGTCTCTTGGAGACCGCGAGGTCGGTCGCTTCCTAGTTGTCGATGGCGGCGGCAATCGCATCAGCCGCGCCGCTCCGCTGATCGTCGAGCGCATGCGCGTACACATCCAGCGTGATGCTCGAAGTCGCGTGTCCGAGACGCTGCGAGACGACGTGAACAGGAGTGCCAGCGCGAAGCAACAGCGTCGCGACGCTGTGACGCAGATCGTGGAGGCGAATGCGGGTGAGCCCCGCACTCTCTGAGAGTGCGATGAACCGTCGGGTCACCCACGCGGGATGTATCGGGCGTCCGACTTCGTCGGTGAACACCAGCCCTGCCTCGGAACCGTCCGCCGGCCACGCACCGAGCGATGCGAGCCGTTCGGCGGCCTGATGCTTCCGATGCGCACGAAGCGCTTCAACCGTGACCGCATCGAGATCGACGGTTCGACGCGATCTCTCGGTCTTCGGGGTTTCGAAGATCAACTCGCGCGCCGGGGTGACTACAAGTGCTCCATCGACGCGCAATCGGGCCGCGTCGAGATCCACTGCTGCCCAATGCAGTCCCATCATCTCGCCTCGGCGCATGCCCGTCGTCGCAGCAAGTCGCCAGAGCGCATAGAGCCGGTCATCGGCGACGAACGTGAGAAACGCCCGAATCTGCTCGGGGGTCCACACCTGCATCTCACGCGAACGCGCCGTAGGTGCGACCTCCCGCGCCTTGGCGACATTTCGTGCGATGTAACCGTCGCTCACCGCGAGCGAGAGCGCGTTCGAAAGCGCGACGTGGACGTTGCGAACCGACTTTGGTGCCAGCCGAGTGCCGAGGCTCGCGTACAGCTCCCGCAGATGTGCGGGTTGGATGTCGCGCAACCGTTTGTCGCCAAGCGTGGGAATCACGTACTTCTCCGCCATGAGCCGGTAATGCGCTGCGCTCCCCGCCTTC
>CAZLEC010001005.1:0-1405 GCA_964558245.1 uncultured Burkholderiales bacterium
GTGGGCGGCATCATCCGCGACATCTTCTCGATGGGTGCGCGGCCGATCGCGCTGATGGACCCGCTGCGCTTCGGCTCACTCGACGATGCCCGGACGCGCTACCTGTTCGAGGGAGTCGTCTCCGGGATCAGCGGCTACGGCAACTCCGTGGGGGTGCCGACCGTCGGCGGCGAGGCCGTCTTCGATGACACGTACCGCGACAACCCGCTCGTCAACGTGTTGTGCGTCGGGATCCTGCCTTCCGAGCGGCTGGTGCTCGCTCGCGCGGAAGGTCCCGGCAACCTGGCCGTGCTGCTCGGGAGCTCCACCGGCCGCGACGGGATCGGCGGCGCGAGTGTGCTCGCGTCGGCCGGCTTCGAAGAGGGGGGCGCGGTCAAGCGTCCTTCGGTGCAGGTCGGCGATCCCTTCGAGGAAAAGCGCCTCATCGAGGCTTGCCTGGAGCTGCTCGACCAGAAGCTCGCGGTGGGTGTGCAGGACCTCGGCGCGGCCGGGCTGTCGTGCGCGGCGTCGGAGACCGCGGCCAAGGGCGGGGTCGGCATGGACGTGGATCTCGCTCGAGTCGCGAAACGCGAGCCGGGGATGAACGGGGTCGAGATCATGACCTCGGAGAGCCAGGAACGGATGCTGGCGATCGTGGAGCCCGAACGGCTCGACGCGGTGCTGGCGTTGGCGCGCAAGTGGGAGATCCGCGCGACGGTCGTGGGGCGCGTCACCGACTCGGAGCGGTTCCGGGTGTTCGACGGTGTCTTCGACGCGCTCGGTGTGCCGGGCGAGAACCCGGCGCCGCCGATCGGTGAGCGGCCGCCCGTCGTTTCGTCCGACCGCGCGCCGGTGGCCGACGTCCCGGTCGGCAGCCTGGGTGACGGGCCGCTGTATCACCGGCCGGGCGCGCGTCCGGCCGACCACGACACGTTGCTCGCCGACGACCCGGCGCCGCGCCTGCGCGCGAAGTTTCCCGACGGCGCCGATCTGGGCGGTGAGTTGCTCGCGCTGCTCGCGACTCCGACCATCGCCGACAAGACGTGGGTGTCGCGTCAGTACGACCACCAGCTGTTCCTCTCGACGGTCGCCGGGCCCGGCGCCGATGCCGCGGTGCTGCGGGTGAAGGGAACCCGCAAGGCCCTCGCCATGGCCACCGACGGAAAAGCGCGGTTCTGTCACCTCGATCCGCGGGTGGGCGCGCGGCTCGTGGTGCTCGAAGCGGCGCGCAATGTCGCGTGCACGGGCGCCCGGCCGCTCGCGCTCGTGAACTGCCTGAATTTCGGTGATCCCGAGCACGCAGAAGTGATGTGGCAGTTCACGGAGGTCGTGGAGGGGATGAGCGAAGCGTGCGAAGCGCTCGGGATCCCCGTGATCGGCGGCAACGTCTCCTTCTACAACGCGTCGAGCGGCGCCGACATCCACC
>CAZLEC010001006.1:0-1400 GCA_964558245.1 uncultured Burkholderiales bacterium
CGGAAAGCAGCGCCAAGAGCAGAATCAGCGCGACCATCCCGAGGATCAGCCCGACAGTCGTCCGGGTCGAACGAATCTTCAGCAGCTCCGCCTTGATCTGCGCCTTCATGCGGGCGCCTCCGAGGTCAGTTCGAGGAAGATCTCCTCCAGCGCGCCTCCATCGTTGACCAGCTCGTGAACCGGGACGCCGGCAGCGAAGGCCATCTCGCCGACCCGCTCGCTCGATGCTCCCTTGACGAGCAGCGCGTGGTCGGTACCGGTTGTCACCTGCAGATCGGCGTCGCGCAACGCGGCGGCGAGTCGCTGCGGGTCGGCACTGCGGACACGAACCGCGCCGCCCGCGCGTGCGGTCAGCTCGGCCAGCGAGGACTCGACCACCAGCCTGCCGCGACTGATGATCAGCACTTGGTCAACGGTTTGCGCCATCTCCGCGAGGACGTGGCTCGAGACGAGCACCGTGCGACCGTCCGACGCGAACCGGCGCAGGAAGTCACGCAGCCAGCGAACGCCCTCGGGGTCGAGCCCGTTGGCCGGCTCGTCGAGGATCAGCAACTCCGGGTCGCCGAGGAGCGCCACCGCGAGGCCAAGTCGCTGCCGCATCCCGAGCGAAAACCCCTTCACCCGCCGCCGGGCCGCGTCACCGAGCTCCACCAAGCGCAACACCTCGTCCGCACGCGAGTCGGGAACCTCGATGGCCTGCCCGAGCATCCGCAGGTGATCGCGCGCCGTTCGGCTGGGATGGAAATCGGTCGCCTCGAGCACGGCACCAATCCGCACAGCCGCACGCGGCAACTCCGCGTAAGGATGATCGAACACCAGTGCTCGTCCACTCGTCGGCGCGGCCAGACCCAGGATCATCCGCAGCGTCGTCGTCTTGCCCGCGCCGTTCGGTCCGAGAAAGCCCGTGATGGTCCCGGCCTCCAACGCAAATGACAGATCCGTGACCGCTGAGACCTCACCAAACCGCTTGGTCAACGACTCGGCTTCGACGACCGCCGTCATCCGCGTGACTGACCGGCGAACGGCACCGCGAAGTCACGGTAGGGGGCGCTCGTTGCCGTAACCGGCCCGTTCGTGAAGTACGTGATCCGGAGTCCCAGATCTTCGGGCTTGAGGTCGAGCTCCTCGGGGTCGAGGCCGTGTTCCTCCGCCCAGGCATGTAAAGCCTCCGACGCGAGCTGCCATTGCACGCCTTCGTTCCCATCCGCGCCGGCGAGTATCCCGTCGTTCGGCAGCTCGACGTATGCCTCGCGATGCGCGGGTTCGATCCGCAGGCTCAACTCCGGGTAATGCGACGCAAGCTCTTGCGCCTTCGACTCCGGGATCGGCTTGCACCATTCCACCGGGCCGTCGCTGTCGGCGCTCACCTCACCCCAGTAGATGGAGAACATCGCGCCTTC
>CAZLEC010001007.1:0-1399 GCA_964558245.1 uncultured Burkholderiales bacterium
TCGTCGATACCGATGTCGATGTTGAGCGCTTCAGTCATTGACGTCTCTTCCTTTTCGTGAACTGCCGAGCGGCCGCCCGCATTTGCGAGAGCGTCCGTCAGGCGAGGTCGAAGCGATCGAGGTTCATGACCTTGTTCCATGCGGCCACGAAGTCACCCACGAACTTCTCCGTGGAGTCGTCACTTGCGTAGACCTCCGAGATGGCTCGGAGCTCGGAGTTCGAACCGAAGACGAGGTCCACCGCGGTGGCGGTCCACTTGACGTCGCCCGTGGCGCGGTCACGGCCCTCGTACACATTCTCGGTCGCGACCGAGGGCTTCCACTCGGTGCCCATGTCGAGGAGATTCACGAAGAAGTCGTTGGCCAACGTCTCGGGCCGGCCTGTGAAGACGCCGTGTGCGGATCGTCCGTGGTTCGCGTTCAGTGCGCGCATCCCGCCGACGAGCACGGTCATTTCGGGAGTGGTCAGCGTCAACATGTTGGCCCGGTCCAACAGCAAGGTCTCCGGCGACAACTTCTCTCCGGGTTGCAGGTAGTTGCGGAACCCATCCGCGGTGGGCTCGAGGACCGCAAAGGACTCGACGTCGGTCTGCTCCTGCGAGGCGTCGGTACGCCCCGCCGCGAACGGAACCGTGATGTTGTGTCCGGCGTTCTTCGCCGCTTGCTCGACGGCGGCGCACCCTCCCAGCACGATGACGTCGGCGCGTGAGACCTTCTTGGATTGTGAGCTGTTGAAGTCTTGCTGGATCTGCTCGAGGGTTTGCAGCACCTTGGCGAGCTCGGTCGGGTCGTTGACCTCCCAATCTCGTTGCGGCGCGAGCCGAAGCCGCGCGCCATTCGCACCGCCGCGCTTGTCAGTGCCACGGAAACTCGCGGCGGACGCCCAGGCGGTGGCGACCAGCTGGGAAATCGACAGCCCCGATGCGAGGATCTTGCCCTTGAGGGCAGCGCTGTCGTCCGCTCCGATCAGATCGTGATCGATGGCCGGTACAGGGTCTTGCCACAGCTGCGGCTCCGCGACCCACGGGCCGAGATAGCGCGAGATGGGTCCCATGTCGCGGTGCAAGAGCTTGTACCACGCCTTGGCGAACGCGTCGGCGAGCTGGTCCGGATGCTCATGGAAGCGCTTCGAGATCGGCCCGTAGATCGGATCAACCTTCAGCGCGAGGTCCGTCGTCAACATCATCGGCGCGTACCTCGTCGACGGATCGTGCGCATCCGGCACGTCGCTTTGCGCCGCGGGATCGGCGGGAGTCCACTGCTTCGCACCGGCGGGGCTCGTCGTCAGCTCCCACTCGTACTTGAACAGGTTGTCGAGAAACCCGTTGTCCCACTTCGTCGGCTCGTTGGTCCACGCGCCCTCGAGCCCACTGGTAATCGTGTCGGCGCCTTGGCCGCT
>CAZLEC010001008.1:0-1394 GCA_964558245.1 uncultured Burkholderiales bacterium
CGCTTCTTCGACGGGACCGTCGGCGGTGTCGATCGCGGCGATGGTGGAGGTGAAGCCCGACGGCAACACGACCACTTCGTCTCCGGGCTTGTAGGTGCCGCTCTGCACCTGGCCGGCATAACCGCGGTAGTCGTGGAAGCGATCGTCACGCGGGCGGATCACGTACTGCACGGCGAACCGGCAGTCGATCAGGTTGCGGTCGGAGCCGATGTGCACCTCTTCGAGGTGGTGCAGCAGACTCGTTCCCTCGTACCACGGCGTGTTGTCGGAGCGGTCGACCACGTTGTCGCCGCGCAACGCCGAAACCGGGATGAACGCGAGGTCGTGCACGTCGAGCTTGGTCGCGAAGTCGCGGAACTCGCTCTTGATGCGCTCGAACACGGCCTGGTCGTAGTCGACGAGGTCCATCTTGTTGACGCAGAGCACGAGGTGGGGAACGCCGAGCAGCGACGCCAGGAACGCGTGCCGCCGCGACTGCTCGAGGATGCCGTTGCGGGCGTCGATCAGGATCAGCGCGAGATTCGCCGTGGACGCGCCGGTGATCATGTTGCGCGTGTACTGAATGTGGCCGGGCGTGTCGGCGATGATGAACTTGCGCTTGGGAGTCGCGAAGTAGCGATACGCGACGTCGATCGTGATCCCTTGCTCCCGTTCGGCGCGCAGGCCGTCGGTGAGCAGCGCGAGGTTCACCTCTTCCTCGCCGCGCAGTCGAGACGTGTGCTCGAGCGCGTCCATCGTGTCCTCGAAGATCTGCTTCGAGTCGTAGAGCAGCCGCCCGATCAGCGTGCTCTTGCCGTCGTCGACCGAGCCGGCCGTCGCGAAACGGAGCAACTCCATCTAGAAGTAGCCCTCCCGCTTGCGATCCTGCGTTTCCATCGGTCGGTCCTCGGCGGGCGGGCTCGCCGTGCGGAAGTCGCGCATCTAGAAGTAGCCCTCCCGCTTGCGGTCCTCCATCGCCGCTTCGGAGAAGCGGTCGTCGGCGCGGGTGGCGCCCCGCTCGGTGACTCTCGACGTCGCCACCTCGGCGATGACGTCGGCGATCGTCGACGCGCTCGATTCCACCGCCGCCGTGCACGTCGCGTCGCCCACCGTGCGGTACCGGACCGTCTCGTCGAACACCTCGGCGCCCTCGTCGGCCGCGAGGAACTCGGTGACCGCCATCAACATGCCGTCGCGGCGGAAGACCGGCCGGCGATGCGAGAAGTAGATCGACGGCAGCTCGATCTCCTCGGCCTCGATGTACTGCCAGATGTCGAGCTCGGTCCAGTTCGAGAGTGGGAACACGCGGATGTGCTCGCCGCGGTTGTGGCGGCCGTTGTAGAGGTTCCACAGCTCGGGCCGCTGGTTCTTCGGGTCCCACTGGCCGAACTCGTCGCGGAAGGAGAAGAAGCGCT
>CAZLEC010001009.1:0-1393 GCA_964558245.1 uncultured Burkholderiales bacterium
CACCGCCACCGCCACCGCCACCGCCACCGCCACCGCCACCGCCACCGCCACCGCCGGACGATGCCGTGGGCGTGAAGGTGTTCGACGCGGCCGACGGGACACTCGTTCCTGCGGCGTTCGTCGCGGTCACGGTGCAGGTGTAGGTGTCGCCATTCGTCAACCCGGACACGACGATCGGGCTCGACCCACCTGAGCCTGTGCCGGGCGCTCCGCCGTTACTGGATACGCAGTCGGCATCGAAGTGCAAGACGGTGCTGCCACCATCAGACCCCGGCGTGAACGCGACCGAGGCTGACGCATTGCCCTGCGAGTTGGTGCCGATCGTCGGAGCGTCCGGAACCGTCGGGCTGGGCGGCGTCGACACATCGATCCGCCCAATCGCGTTGCCGAACTCGCTAAACCAGATGGCTCCATCGGGGCCCGCCGTGATGTCGAAGGAGCCGTCGATGGTCGGATCGGCGAAATTGGTGACAGCTCCGGCCGTCGTGATCCGGCCGATCGAAGTGTCGTTGTAGTTCGTGAACCACAATGCACCGTCGGAGCCGGCCGTGATGTCGACAGGTCCGTAAATGTTCGGATCAGTGAAATTGGTTATTACTCCGGCGGTCGTTATCCGACCGATCGAGTTGTTGCCTTTGTTGACGAACCACAGCGCCCCGTCTGGACCCGCCGCGATGCCTTCGGGTTCGGAGAGGCTGGCGTCTGTGAATTTCGTGACCACACCGGCCGTCGTGATGCGCTCGATTGACGCGCCGGATGTGCCGGCGCCGTTGGTGCCGATGACGACGTTCGTGAACCAGAGTGCTCCGTCGGGCCCCACCGTGATGCCTTCGGGAAGTGAGATGTTGGGATTGGTAAACGTGGTGACAACACCGGAAGTCGTGATTCGCCCGATCGAGTTCTCGTTGGTGAACCACAGCGCGCCGTCGGGACCGGAAACAATGGCGTCATGGGCAACTGGGGGCGGGATCTCGAGGCGCGGGTCGGTGTAATTTGTTACGACTCCGGCCGTCGTAATACGCCCGATGCTGCGAACCCCGTCGGTAAACCAGAGGGCGCCGTCGGAACCCGTTACGATCGCTTGAGGACCTGCGATGCTCGGATCCACAAAGCTGGTCATGATTCCAGACGTGCTGATTCGCTCGATCGTGTCATTGAAGTTGTTCGTGAACCACAACGCTCCGTCAGGCCCCGCAGTTATCCCAACTGTCTAGAAAGTGGTCGTATCGGCGAAGTAACTGGCAACTCCGGCAGTGGTGAGTCGGCCGATCGAATTACTCGAGGTCGTGACCCAGATCGCTCCATCGGGCCCGCTAGTGATGCCGTATGACCTCACACCGTTTGCGTAATCGGTGACGCTCCCAGAGGTTGTGATGCGACCGATCGACATGTT
>CAZLEC010001010.1:0-1388 GCA_964558245.1 uncultured Burkholderiales bacterium
GGCGCGACGGGCTATATCGGTCGGCGGTTGGTCGCGGAACTTGTTGCGGGCGATCATGACGTGCGGTGTCTGGCGCGTACGCCGGAAAAACTGAATGCGGAGTCGTGGCGGCCGCAAGTGGAGGTCGTGACGGGAGACGTGCTCGACCCGGCCTCGCTCGTTGCCGCATTTCGGGACATCGATGTGGCCTACTACCTCGTGCACTCGATTGGGTCGCAGTCGGACTGGCGGACGCGTGACCGAACCGCGGCGGAGAACTTCCGCGACGCGGCCGCTCGTGCCGGTGTCGAACAGATCGTCTATCTCGGCGGTCTGGGGGACGACGCGGGCGGGGCCCTGTCGCCGCATCTGGCGAGCCGCCACGAGGTCGGTCGTGTGCTGGCGGCCGGACCGGTACCACTGACCGAGTTGCGGGCCGCGGTCGTTATCGGTTCGGGCAGCGCAAGTTTCGAGATGTTGCGTCACCTGGTCGAAGTCCTGCCCGTCATGACGACACCCCGGTGGGTTGAGACGCGTGTCCAGCCCATCGCAGTGCGAGACGTGCTCGCGTATCTCACCGGCGTGTTCCACAACGCGGACGCGTACGGACAGGTTCTCGAGATCGGCGGCGCCGACGTCGTCACCTATCACGAGATGATGGACATGTACGCGCAGGTCGCCGGCCTCCGCAGACGGGTGATCCTGCCGGTGCCGGTCTTGAGTCCCCGGCTGTCATCGCTGTGGGTCGGGCTCGTGACACCGATCCCGGCGGCGCTCGCACGCCCGCTGATCGACAGTCTCGTCAATGAAGTCGTTGTCCATGACCGAGCGATCGACCAGGTCGTCCCCCACAATCCGATCGGGTGCCGCGAGGCGATCAAACTCGCGCTCCGCCGCGTCGGGGATGTCGACGTGTCCACTCGCTGGACCGACGCCGAACTGTACGGACGGAACCCCGCCGATCCGATGCCGGCCGATCCTGACTGGGCCGGAGCAACCCTTTTCACCGATCGTCAGGTACTGCGCACGCACGCGACCGTGGACGCACTCTTTCGTGAAATCTGCTCGTTGGGCGGCGAACGAGGTTGGCTCGTCGGGAACTGGCTCTGGACGCTGCGCGGTTGGCTGGACCAACTCGTCGGCGGTGTCGGGATGCGGCGCGGACGGCGCGATCCGACCGATCTCCGTGTCGGTGACGTCGTTGACTTCTGGCGGGTCGAAGCACTCGAACCGCAGCGACTGCTACGGCTGCGGGCCGAGATGCGCCTACCGGGCGAAGCATGGCTCGAATGGTCGATCACTCCCGAACACGACGAAATGGTGTTCGTTCAGCGCGCCCTCTTCCGCCCCCGGGGTCTGTCCGGTCGTGCCTACTGGTATGCGGTCGCACCCTTCCACCGATTCATCTT
>CAZLEC010001011.1:0-1388 GCA_964558245.1 uncultured Burkholderiales bacterium
CGCGTCGAAGCCGTGTTCCTCGATGGCGTCGAGCAGGGTGGTGGTCTGGAGACGGTTGCGCGACGCGCCGACGCGCGTGTCTTCCACCACTCGGCCCTTGTCGATCGACTCCTGCACCGACGCGACCACGAGGCGGGCGCCCAGCTTCTCGACTGCCGAGTCGCGGAAGGTAATCACCTCGGGGAAGTTGTGACCGGTGTCGACGTGCATCACCGGGAACGGGAGCTTGGCCGGCCAGAAGGCCTTCGCCGCTGTGTGCGCCATCACGACGCTGTCCTTGCCGCCCGAGAACAGCAGGACCGGGCGCTCGAACTCGGCCGCGACCTCGCGCAAGAGGTGGATCGACTCCGACTCGAGGGCCGACAGGTGCGATGCAGTTCGCCGCATGATGTTGAGTTCGGCCGCCCGGTGGTGTTGGTTAGATCTCCGGCCAGCCGTGCAGGCCGCATTCGTCCTTGCCGCGCCCGGCCCAACGTCCGGCACGTGGATTGTCGCCGTCGTGCACGGGTCGCGTGCACGGCCAGCAGCCGATCGAAGGGTAGCCCTGCGACGCGAGCGGGTGCTCCAACAACTCATGATCGCGCTTGTACGAATCGATGTCGGCATCGGTCCAGGCCGCGATCGGATTGACCTTGACGATGCCGCGGCCGACGTCGAGCCCGACGATCGGCGAGTTCACCCGGGCGGGCGTCTCGACCCGGCGCAGGCCGGTCATCCACGCCTGCTTGCCGGCGAGCGCCCGGGCCAAGGGCTCGACCTTGCGCATCGCGCAGCACTCGTCGGGGTCGGTCTGCCAGAGGTCGTCGGGCGCGATCAGCGGTTCCATGATGTTGAGGTTGAGGTCGTAACGCTCGCGCACGCGGTCGACGTACCAGTGCGTCTCCGCGAAGTGGTACTGGGTGTCGAGGAACACGACCTCGATGTCGGGCACGGCCTTCACGGCGACGTCGATGAGCACGCAGTCCTGGAACGACGCGGCGAGCACCACGCCGGTGCCGAACCGTTCCCAGGCCCACTTGACCGCGGCCGAGGCGGGCTTGTGCTCGAGCTCCTTCGAGACGACTGCGAGCTCGCCGAGGTCGATGTCGACGAGCGGTCGCGCGATTGCGGTGGCGTCCATAATGCTCATGTTGCGCACTCGCCCTCGCCGACTTCGGCGACGTAGGGGCCGGTCTCGCCGTAGTCGACGTAGAACTCGGGGCCTTCCTCGGGGGTGGGGAAGTGGTCGAGATCCTTCACGGTCTCGCCCACACCTTTCGCGCCGCCCGAGCGGGCGAGCCACTGCTGGAACTCCTCGCCGGCGGTGCGTTCCTCGTTGAAACGGCCGACGATGCGCACGACCGCTTCGGGCGCCGACTTGGCCGGGAGCTTCGAGGCCTTGTCGCCGA
>CAZLEC010001012.1:0-1387 GCA_964558245.1 uncultured Burkholderiales bacterium
CGTCAGCATCTCGCGCAGCCCCTTGGCCTCGTCCGACTCCTTGGCCTTGTAAGCGTTGCCGAGGCGGTCGATCTCGCGCACGAGCGCGCCCAAGTTGGCGTCGAAGGCTTTCCAGTCCCAGAGGACGGCCCCGTTCTTCGCGGCAGGCTTGGGTAAGCCGTTGGGGAACGCCTTCCGGCAGGGTTCACACGTCGGCGACCCCCTCCTCGCGCACGTTTCGCAGGGCTCGGGTTTCCTCTTCCGCGGCTTCCGCGAGGAGTAGGTCTTGCCGTCCCGCCCGGCCACGTGAGACGCGTCTCCGTGTCGCGACCGAAGCCGCGATCGGGTCGGCGCAGCTCGATGCTCGCCGCCGCGTGACTATCACGAACTCTGGCGCTTACCGATATTCGCGCACCGTCGTCGCGCACACTGAGCGCGCGAACAACCGTGTTCCCGATCTTGACCCAAGGCGACACCGCGTCAGCGGCGATCTCACGAAGTCGTCGTTCAACACGTTGGCGGAGGTCTTCTGGAGACGCATATGCCCCCGTCGTGTGAAACACTCGAACTTCTTCGAGGAAGTCGCGTTGTCGACCATCGAGTTCGTCAGTCGTTACCCAGACGCTGATGCGGCGACCGCGCCTTTCGGCCTCGTTGTACTCCGCGTGCGATGCCGCGTAGCCGGTCTTCATCGGGGTGCCGTAGCGCGGTCCTAGAACGCCGACATAGATGTCAGACGCAGCTACCCGCCCGATGTACGCATCCTCCGCATCGTCATCCATACCACCGAAGGCCTCGAACAAGACTGCGGTTGCGCCGACTGCTTCCACGGCAGCGACTACGGCCTCGCGTTCCGCGGTCATACCGGCGATGACGCTCGAAATGAAGACGCTCGCGTGCGCCGCCCACGCGCGCACCTCCGAGTCTTCGAGAGGCTGCGACGACGAAACGTCAACGATGAGCGGCTCTGGGTTCGACGGCAGCACGACGCGATGCTACGGGCCGGCGGCACGTGCCGCCCGCGTCTCCTGCAGGAGAGCGAGCGACCGCGACGACGGCACCTTCGCGTTTTGAGCACCGAGGTTCGAGTGAGCGAGGCGATGCAAACAACTACCGGGCGGCGAACTGCACCTAAGTCGAGTCACCGAATTCAAGATGTCGACGCGAGTACTCAGAACTGCGCTCGGTGAAGGGCTGTCGAACCTGCCACGATTGGCTTATGCCGAGGGTGCAGCGTCGCCGTCGAGCCACGCGAACGCTTCGGCAGCCGCGGTTCGGTCTGTGTCAAGGATCGCAAGGCTCGCTCGAATCAAGGCATGGAGCTGGCTGACCCACGACTCCGCCAGCGGCACGTTGCCTCCGGTGCTCAACGACAAGCTTGGGATGAGGTGACCGCGATGCAGGACAT
>CAZLEC010001013.1:0-1386 GCA_964558245.1 uncultured Burkholderiales bacterium
CGTTCGGAGGCTGCGTAGTCGTGCTCCTCCTCTGCGCGAGTGCGTGTTCTGGTGGGAGTGGAACGTACGCGTCAGGGACCACAACGACCAACGGCGCGGCGACGGCGAATCGCTCGGACATCGGGCAGGTAGACGGCAACGTCGTGATGGTGTCTGTGATGAGCAGTCCGGAAGCACACGTCGAGGTGCGGGCGCTCAACGCTCGGCACGTCGTTGCGACTGCCGAGACGAACTCTCGTGGCCGATTCACGATGAAGCTCCGGGCGGGCCAGTACACGTTCGATGTGGTGACGCACGTGGGTTGTGTGTTTCACCCAGTTCTCGCGCCGGTCACGGAAGGTCACCGGACCGCGGTCGAGCTTCGCTGCGACGTGCCGTAGTCCATCGGTCGCGTACGTCCTTGGGAGTGGTTAACGCGCACTCGGGTGTGCTTCTGCTGCGCGTGGGCTGGATGTCTGACAAGCTGTGAGGGTGATCGGGGTCAGCGTGATTCTGGTGGCTCTTGTCTCGTCGATCGTCATCGGCGGTGCGGCAGTGTTGTTGCTGTCTCTCGGCGTGCGACTGACGAGGTCGATCGTGCGAGCTGTTCGTGATCATCCGCAACTTCGAGGGACGGCGGCGGAAGGCGGCTCGGAGACCGGTCCTCCGACGGACGAGCAGGTCAACAGTGGGGATGCCGTAGGACGCCCGGTCTGGATGGTCGGCTGTCTGGTCGCAGCCGTCGTTCTACAAGTCGTGGGCATGTTTCTCCCGCTCTACCACTTTCACATTCCAAGACAAGGCGACATTCCAGGTCGAGTTCTGGCGATCACCCCCTACGGTTCGACGCCGTACCACGCGACCACAGCGTGGCTGAATCTCGCGTTCCTCATGATGCTCGGATACTTCGCGGCGCGACGACGCGACCGCATGGTGGCTGCGGTCATCGTCGGGTACTGCGCGCCGAGTCTCGAATCGTTCGTCACGTTTGTCGCGGACTTCACGGCCAGACACGGTCACTTCGAGCTGGGCTACTACCTGCTTGGCCTCAGCTCCGGCGCGCTGGTCGTCGCGCTTGTGATCGCGATCGGCATTCTCGCGACCGGCCGGTCTGATCGCGGCCACGTAAGCGTTCGCGCTGTCTGGCTTGGCATCCTGGCAGCGCTCCTGGGCGCGGCAGCCGCGCCTCTCAACTCGGTAAAGGTCTTCGGGGGCCGGTCGATCTGGGCCTGGAGCGGGCTCCCTTGGCAAAACACGATCGGGATTGTCGTGGGGCTCTCGGTAGTCGTGCTGATCCCGCTCCTTGCCCTCCGCATGGCCGACCGGAGGGGAGCGGGCATGGCGCTCGGTCTCGCGGCTGCGGCTGCGCTCTCGGTCGGGTTCAGGACAACGTCTCCTTGTCTATGA
>CAZLEC010001014.1:0-1384 GCA_964558245.1 uncultured Burkholderiales bacterium
AGAAGTACTGGCCGGTGATGCCGCTCACGTCGGGTGAGCTCGCCAGGTACACCGACGTGCGCGCGCCTCTCGCGCTCGAGATCATCAACGGGCGCGACGCGATCATCGCGAGCCCGATGAGAAAGCCCATGTCGCCTTCGCGCCCGAAGTTGGATCCGACCCAGCCCGGATGCACCGCGTTGGCGGTGATCTTGGTGTCTTCGTAGCGGCGGGCGAGCTCGCGCGTGAACAGCACGTTGGCGAGCTTGGTCGCGCAGTACACGAGAAAGCCGCGGTACTTGCGGCGCTCCCACTCGAGGTCGTCGAAGTCGAGGCCGGGACGAGCGAAGTTGTGGCCGGTGGAGGAGACGTTGACCACCCGCGCTGCGGGCGCGGCTTCGAGCTGGTCGTGCAGGAGTCGGGTGAGCAGGTAGTGGCTCAGGTGGTTCACCTGGAACTGCGTCTCGTGACCGTCTTCGGTCACCGTGCGCTTCGCCAACGACGCGCCCGCGTTGTTGACCAGCACGTCGAGGTGATCGAAGCGCGACGAGAACGTGTCGGCGAACGCGCGCACCGACGCGAACGACGCCAGGTCGAGCGGCAGGTGCTCCACGGTGGCTGCGGGAGCGCGGCGCTTGATCTCTTCCATCGCGGCCGCGGCCTTGGTGGCGTTGCGCGCCGCGATGATCACGCGGGCGCCCATGCCCGCGAGCTCGGCGGCGGTCTCCTTGCCGATCCCGCTGTTGCCGCCGGTGATCACCGCGATCTGGCCGTCGAGCGCGCTCACGCCTCGGTGTGCTCTTTCGCGGCGCTCGGGCTGCGATCCTCGCCGGGCTGCGCCTTCACCCACGCGATGAGCTCGTCGCGGTGGAAGCGGATCTCCCGTCCGCCGGGGAAGCGGTGCGCCGGGATGCGATCTTCCCGCACCATCCGCCGGAGGTACTCCACGTGCACGTGCAGGAGCTCGGCCGCCATCGCCGTGGTGAGGATCGGTGGGAAGCCGCTCGGGTCAGACGAACTCTCGCCCTCGGTCGCCATGAGGCGTGATCGTACCCGTGTTGGCACAACTCCACGTGCGCATCAGGTGCAACCGCCCGGGTTGTCGGGTATCGCGCGCACGTTCCCAAGCGAGTCGAACGCATAGTCGGCCGGCGCGGTCCGCAGCTCGACGTTGGCGAGCCTTGCAAGCTCAGACGGCGGCGGCTCATGCTGACCACCGTCGCCGAACTGCACGACGAGCCGACGGGGAGCGAGATGGCGAGCGATCGGACCGAGCAGCCCGACACCCTTATCGCGAGTCCACAGGGAACTGACCGCGAGCACCGGACCGTCACGATCCGAGGCGACCGGCGCAGGTGCGGCGACGACCGGCGCGACCACCTCCGGGCGCCGCCCGCATGCCGCC
>CAZLEC010001015.1:0-1383 GCA_964558245.1 uncultured Burkholderiales bacterium
CTGACCGTGTCGTACGCCCCGTATTTCTCGTACCGCGTGGCGCCGGTGGTGCCGGCAATCTCCGCCCTGCGCGCCGGGATGAACGCGATGGTGGCCCCACTGAAACTGTGACGCCGAACCGCTGACGAAGCGGCAGTGGCGATTCCACTCGCCGCGGTCTGCGCACGCCGGGCACCGACGGGGTCGTCGTCGACCGAAGGGGGTTCTGCGGGAGTTGCACCGGTGGCAAGTGACGCGCAGGTGATGCGCGCCGCGAAACAGGATGTGCCTGCAAGCCAGTATCCCGTATGGCGTTGCCGACCGCGGCCGCATCCCATTTGCATGGTTCGCACCTTTGGGTGAGGACAGCCGCGAGCACGACGACGCAACGCCTCTTGAGATCAGGGGTTGAACCATGGCACTGAAGGTCATCGGAGCGGGACTGGGGCGAACGGGCACGCACTCGTTACAGCTCGCACTGCAGCAGCTGTTGGGTGGCTCCTGCTATCACATGCTCGAAGTGATCGCCGATCCTGAAGTCAAGGTCCAGCAGTGGATGGACGCGATGGACGGGAACGCGGACTGGGACGACATCACGAAGGGCTACGTCGCCTCCGTCGACTGGCCGGCCGCCGCGTTCTGGCATGAGCTGGCCGTTCAGAACCCCGACGCGCCCGTGCTGTTGTCGACGCGTGCGAGCACCGAGCAATGGTTCGAGAGCTTCAGCAGCACAATCTTGGAGGTATTGCTGCGCGACGAGCCCAACGGCGACTCGCCGATGCCACTGCGCATTATGAACGAGCGGTTCACGCCTGACTGGAAGAACCCAGACGCGTGCAAGGCCGCGTACGACAAGCACAACGCCGAGGTGCGCGCGACGATCCCTGCCGACCGTCTGATCGAATGGCAGCCGGGCGACGGCTGGGCGCCGATCTGCGCCAAGCTCGGCGTGTCGGTGCCGAGCGACCCGTTCCCGCACGCGAACACAACCGACGACTTCCGCGCCATGCTCGGGCTGGAGCCGACGCGTTAACCGGACCGCCTCGGGGTGGCGCAAGGGTGAGCGACCGCGACAGGACCGCGCGTCCCAAGTCCGATCAGGGAATGTGCAGGCCGGAGATGCTGCGGTCTACGACTAACCGCTGGATCTCGGACGTGCCTTCGAAGATCGTGTAGCTCGCCGGGGTTCATAGGGGCAGTAGTCGCACGTCCGCTGAGCAGGCCCGATTCAGTTCGTGAGGCCACCGAATCCGGCGAGTAGGCGTGAGTTGTAGGGATGAAAGTAGGGATGAGAAGGCGCCTACTCATAGGGCAGACCGACGAACTGAAATAGGAGCTTCGACCACTACACGCTTGTCGACGCGTCACCTCAGAAGTCGTACGAGCACTGCCATGCCGTCGATC
>CAZLEC010001016.1:0-1383 GCA_964558245.1 uncultured Burkholderiales bacterium
TTGCACGTTCGCGCCGCGCCGTTCGAGCATCGCGACCGCGTCGCGCAGGCGGCCGCGATCGCCGCGCGCGCCGGCCATGACGATCCGCCCTTCCGACACGAGCGCGGCCGACGGCGACGCCGCCGCGAGCTCCTCCCACAACGCCGCGACGCGCGCCCACTTCTTCTGCGCGCGTGCGCAGTCCATCAGCACCGGGTGCTGCTCGACGGAGCCGGTGAGATCGGCGAACGCGCCGAGCTCGCGCGCGGCCGCCGGGTACTGCCCCAGGCGGTAGTGACAGAGGCCCAAAAGCTCCCGCACCGCGGCCGCGTCGGGGTACGCGTCGCGGAGCGGCCGGAGGATCCGGGCCGCATCGCGTTCGTGTCCCGCGTTGACGGCCTCGGCCGCTCGCGCGAGCTCCTGCAGCGCGCGGTTCGAACCGCGGCCCGCGAGCTGGCGCAACTCCTCGGCGGCCTCGGTGGTGCGCAGCCCTCGGCGCCGTTGCGTCGGCGCCTTCCTGGTGCGACGCGCCTTGTCGACGGGAGCGTCGTTCGTGCCCCGCCGCACCTTGCGCAACGACGGCCGTTGCGGCGCGGTCGCTTCGGTCTCGGGAGCATCTCGTTGCCGGAACCGCGGGCTCGGATACTGGATGCCGCTACGCGTCGGATTGCGATCGTCGGTGTTGCGGGAGGTGCGCTTCGGCGCGCCCCGCGCCGGCCGCCCCCGCCCGCCACCTGCTCGCGGCTCGGGCCGGCCCCGGCCGGCGCTCCCGCGGTTCCCCGCTTCTTCGAGCGTCTCGGGACGCGGTCTCGCACGACCACCGCGGGCCTCGGGGCGACCGCGTCCGCCGGTTCCGCGCGCGTCGGGCCGGCCGCCGGAACGACCACCACCGACCGCGGGACGGCCGCGTGCGCCGCTCGGCCGCGCGTCGGGCCTCCCACTGTTGCGCCCGGTACCGCCGCTCGCCGGACGCCCGCGACCGCCGAAATCGGGCCGCGCGTCCTCTCGGCCGGACCTCGCGCCCGGCCCACCGCTCGGGCGCGCGGAACCCGCCGACCGCCCACTGCCGCCGCCGGAACCAAACGAGCTTCCCGAGCGCGGAGCGGGGCGTCCGCTCGCGGTTGCGCCCCGCGAGCCGGAACGATCCCGAGCCCCGGCGCCGCGCAGGTCGGGCCGACCGCCGGAACGATCGCTGCCCGTGCGGCCAACGCCGGAGCGACCCTCCGGGCGACCACGACCGCCCGGGTCGCGCCCGGACCCGCCACTTCTCGGCGCGCCACTTCCGCCGGCGCGGCCACTTCGCGCGCCGGCCCCTCGGGTTCCGGACGCGGGCCGACCCGATCGGGCCGGCCGGTCGCTGCCATCGTCGCGGCGCGGTTTGCGCGGCGGATCTTCCATGATGTT
>CAZLEC010001017.1:0-1382 GCA_964558245.1 uncultured Burkholderiales bacterium
ACACCGAAGCGATCATCCGCGCGATCGAGAGCTCGGGCGCCGACGGCGTGCACCCCGGCTACGGCTTCTTCTCCGAGAACGCCGACTTCGCACGGGCAGTCACGGCCGACGGCGTCACGTGGATCGGCCCGCCGCCCGAGGCGATCGAAGTGATGGGCGACAAGATCTCGTCGCGCCTGGCGGCCGCGCGCAGCGACGTCGAGAGCGTTCCCGGCACGACCACACCGATCACCGACGCGAGCGAGATCGTCGAGTTCGGCCGCCAGCACGGGTATCCGATCGCGATCAAGGCGGCCTACGGCGGCGGCGGCCGCGGCATGAAGGTCGTCGAGCGCGCGGAAGACGCGGAGACCGCGCTCGCATCCGCCGCGCGCGAGGCGCAGTCGTACTTCGGTCGGGCCGAGTGCTACATGGAGCGATACCTGACCCGCCCGCGCCACGTCGAGCTCCAGATCTTCATCGACAGCCACGGCAACGGCGTGTACCTGAGCGACCGCGACTGCTCCGCGCAGCGCCGTCACCAGAAGCTGATCGAGGAGGCGCCGGCCCCGGCGATTCCCGAAGCCACCCACCGGGCGATGGGCGAGGCGGCGGTAAAGGTCGCGCTCGGCTGCGGCTACGTCAACGCGGGCACGGTCGAGATGCTGTTCCAAGACGGCGAGTTCTTCTTCCTCGAGATGAACACGCGCTTGCAGGTGGAGCACTGCGTCACCGAGGAGATCACCGGCCTCGATCTCGTCGCCGAACAGATCCGCGTGGCTTCGGGCGACCGCTTGTCGTTCACGCAGGAGTCCGTCGAGCGCCGCGGCCACTCGATCGAGTGCCGCATCAACGCCGAGGACCCGTCGCGCAAGTTCATGCCGTCGCCGGGCACGATCACCCGCCTCCGGATCCCAACGGGTCCGGGCGTGCGCTGGGACGGCGGCTACCACGAGGGCGACGCGATCTCGCAGTACTACGACAACCTGATCGGAAAGTTGGTCGTGTGGGCGCCGACGCGAGACCGCGCGATCGAGCGCATGCTCCGCGCCCTCGACGAGTTCGAGATCGACGGCGTACGCACGACGATCCCCGCGCACAAAGTCCTGCTCGCGCACGACGACTTCCGCGCGGTGCGCCACTCCACGAAGTGGGTGGAAGACGAGATCGATCCGGCTCAGTTCGCGGCGCCGGCCGCGGCGGCGCCGGTCGCCGCGCCACCCGAGGGCGACGCCGAGGCCGAGGCACTCGTCGAGCGGACCGTCCCGGTAGAAGTCGACGGGCGCCGGTTCTCGGTGCGCGTGTGGCTGCCCGAAGCGCCGGCAGCCGCGGCCGCACCCGCGGGCCGCAGCCGCCCGAAGCCGGTCGCGACCAGCTCGGGCCACACCGGCGGCGACGGCACG
>CAZLEC010001018.1:0-1381 GCA_964558245.1 uncultured Burkholderiales bacterium
GGCGCCGGCAAATGCTTTTTTGCCAACAGCGGCGCGGAGGCCAATGAAGGCCTGTCCGAACTTGCGGGCGAGCTTGAACAGGCCTTCCGGGGCCGCGGGCCCGCGGAAGGCCCGGTGGAACATGCGGGGGCGCGGGGTGACGCCCACCCTGCGCGGTTCCACCCCCGCGATTCCGCCCCCCTTGCTGCGACCCCATGCCCGCTACGTCGCGTTGGGGAGCTCGTTCGCGGCGGGACCCGGCATCCCGGCCCAGGACCACGGGCTCTGTGGCCGGAGTGATCACAACTATCCGAGCCTGGTCGCGGCGAAGCTCGGGCTGGACCTCAGCGACGTGTCGTGTTCGGGTGCAACCACCGCGGATGTGACGACCACGCCCCAGGGGTCGCTCCCGCCGCAGATCGACGCAGTCAGCGCGGCCACCGCGTTGGTCACGTTCACCGTGGGCGGCAATGACATCGGGTACTCAGCCGACACGATCGAGTGCGCAGCGATGGACGCGAACGGCGGAAGTTGCGCGGCCGTACGCAACTCGGTCCGGACCCGCCGGGAGGTCGCGGCGCTTCCGGGCGATCTCACGGCGATGATCGACCACATCCGCGCCCGCGCGCCCTCGGCCCGGATTGTGATGGTCACCTATCCGAAGGTCATCCCCGACCACCCGGCGACGTGTGCAGCCTTGTCTCTCTCGGCCCCTGACGCCGCCTTCGTCGCGTCGCTCGGCCGGCAACTCGAGACCATCTTCACAACGGTGGCAGCCGCGACGCATGTGACACTGGCGGATCCCTACGTGCGAAGCGACGGACACGGTCCCTGCGCCACGAATTCCGAACGCTGGATCGAGGGAGCGACCCCGCGATCGTCGGGAGCCCCGTTCCACCCCAACGAAAACGGCCACATCGAGATGGCGTCGCTCGTCATCGCCGCACTCGGCTCACGCTGAGGTCACGTCGAGCCGGAGACAACCCGCGACCACCTCGCCCGCGAGCACTCCAGCAACGCGCGTTGCGGGTGCGAACTACCGTGCATGTGGTGGCGGGATTCCTCGATGTGGTCCGGCGTGCCGAGGCCCACCTCGAAAGAGAGCCGAGGGTATCGATACGGGCGTTGCGGCGCGAGTTCGACCTCGATGACGACGCGGTGGAGGCGCTGGTCGAGGAGCTCGTCGACGTGCGGCAGGTGGCGGTCCGTGACGGGTCGGTTCTGGTGTCCCTCCGGGCGGTCTCCATGCCCGCGAGTGTGCTGCCGCATGCGGTCTACACCGAGTCGCGCGACCTCACGGTCTTGTTTTGCGATCTCGTCGGCTCGACCGAGCTCTCGACGCAGCTCGACAGCGAGGATTACGCCGACGCGATGCGCGCGTATCACGAGGCAGCGACGGCCG
>CAZLEC010001019.1:0-1376 GCA_964558245.1 uncultured Burkholderiales bacterium
CGGTTCGAGCCGGATCGGCAGACGGTTCGAGACGACGACCAGCCCTGCCGCCGCTCGCACCAACTCCGACTCTCGTTGCGACGCCGGCTGATAGGTCATGCTGACCTTCGCGCTACCCCGAACGGGAGCCCGACAAACGACGTGGCGCCGAGCGGCGACGGCGCTCAGTCTTCGTCGATGCGGCGCGCGATGCGCGCCCGCTCGGCGACCACGCCCTCGAACCAGGCGTTCGCCGCCAGCCACGCCAGCGCGACCTCGAATCCGTCGCCGTTGCCGATCTCGGCCGAGCGCTCGATGAGGTACCCCAACATCGGGTTGTCGATCGCCGGCCACGGGGGCTCCGTCGAGGTGCGCAAGCGGAGTGCATCGAGCGCGCCCTGCTGGTCGATGTACAGGCTCAAACGGTCGCGCCAGCGCGCGAGCGCCATGCTGCCGGCCTCGTCGACGAGGAGCTCGACGATCTCGTCGTCGAGGTCGATGTCGTCGCGTCCCTCGAACGGCTCGTGATCGAGCGGCATGCCGGCGGCGCGGGCCGGCGACCCTGCTCGCGATCGCCCCCACCAGTGCCGGCCGGCGGCGCCCGCCGCGGGAACGTCGCCGAGGATGTCGACGTCGTGCGCGTCGTGGTGACCGACCGTGAGCGTTCGATCCTTCCTGCGCATCGTTCACGCCTCCTCGCGCGAAGGCCCGCCGACAACGGCGAGAGGAGCCCGATACGTGTGCCCGAAACGCCCATCGTAACTGGCGGTTGCACAGCCGTCGACGGTGCCTTGCCGGCCCGGCACCGGCCCACCCGGGCCCGATCGGACCGCCCGGGCACGCGCCGCACCGCGCCACCTGCGATCAGCCGGGCGGTGCGCTCGTCACCGTCGGCGCGACCGTCACCGGCGGGAGCGTCGAGCTGCTCGCGCCCGATCCGAGCGTGGTCGTCGATGTCGTGTCGCGCGTGCTCGGCGGTCGCGTCGCAGTGGTCGACGAGGCGGGCCCGGGAGAGGAAGTCGTGGAGGCCGGCGGCCGGCGCGTGGTGGTCGACGCCGGGGCGGGCACCGAGGTGGGCGGCGGTGTGGTCGACGTCCGCACGGTCTGCTCGTTGCCGGGCGCCACGACTCCCGGTGCCGGCACCGCGGCGGGGCGTACGAGCACGTAGAGGATCAGCGTGGCGAAGAACACGCCGGCGAGCAGCGCCGTCGAGCGGCGCACGCGAACCCGCATCACCCCGTACCGGACGCGCTGCTCGCCTCGATGTCGACCGGCAACATGATCCCCTCTTCTCGGAGCGCCGTCGCGACCCTCGCTCGCAACTCGCGGCCGACCTCGAACTGCTTGCCGGGCAGGGTCCGCTACACCATGCGGATGCTGAGCCGGTCGACGTCGAT
>CAZLEC010001020.1:0-1375 GCA_964558245.1 uncultured Burkholderiales bacterium
GGAGCTCCGTCGATGCGCCGTCGGTGAGCTCCGCGACCGTCACGCCCGCGCGGTAGATCGTCGCCTGGCCGGGGCCGATCACGTTCCACAGGCCCGAGGCCTCGTGCACGATCGCGGTGTGCTGGTCGAGGCCGACGAGCACGGCGTCGTCGGGTTGGAGTTGCAACGAACGCTCCCGGCGATGATCCGCCGCGCCGGCGTGGTCGGGGAACACCGCGACGCCGCGCACCATGCCGAGCCCCACGGTGTACGCGCCGCCCCGCGGGTCGACCATCGGGTCGCACACCACCGTCGCGCCCGCGCCCGAGGCCGCGATCACGGCGCCGCGCCCGTACGCGTAGAGCATGGCGTCGTAGAGGGCGCTGCCCTTCAACACCGACCGGAGATGGAGCGGCGAGCCGTCGGAGATGTACACGAACCGCGCCACGCGCATCGCGGCGACGTTCTCGTCGGCTTCGGCGTCTCGGCGGTTGAGCACCGCCAGGCCCGTCGCCTTCGCGTCGAGGCCCCGGAACCAGGCCCTCGCCTTCTCCACCGCGCGCTCCGGGTGCTCGAACGCGGCGGCGGTCGGCAGGATCAGCACCTCGTCCGACTCCGCGAGGTGCAGCAGGTGGCTGTCGAGCGCGCGGCAGAGCTCGGTCCACTCGCCCCCACCCAGCAGCGCGAGCGTGCCGTTCGACTTCTTCATCGCGCCGATCCTACGGTCAGATGGGCGACCTGGCCCGGCCTGGCCCGGTTGGCCTACCCGCCGGTAACCTCTTGCGTTCTGGCGGCGAGGAGGGGCGAATGGCGATCAAGCGCGTCGGCATCGTGGGGTCCGGGATCATGGGCTCGGGCATCGCGGAGGTCGCGGCCAAGGCCGGGATCGAGGTCGTGCTCCGCAGCCGGGCTCAGAGCACCGCCGACGCGATGGTCGCGGGGCTCGAGAAGTCGCTCGCCAAGCAGGTCGAGCGGGGCAAGCTCGACGCCGGCGAGCGCGACACCGTGCTCGCACGGGTCCGCGCCGTCACCGACCTCGGCGAGCTCGGCGAATGCGACCTCGTGCTCGAGTCGATCGTCGAGGATCTCGCCGCCAAGAAGCACCTGTTCACCGAGCTCGACCGCATCTGCGGCGAGGGCGCCATCCTCGCCACCAACACCTCGACGCTGCCGGTCGTCGAGCTCGCCATGGAGACCGGCCGCCCCGACCGCGTGTGCGGCGTGCACTTCTTCAATCCCGCGCCGATGATGGCGCTCGTCGAGATCGTGCGTGCCATCACCACGAGCGACGAGACCATCGCCGACGCCACGGCCTTCGCGACCACGTGCGGCAAGAACGCGGTGCTCGTGAAGGACCAGGCCGGCTTCATCGTGAACGCGCTGCTGTTCCCCTACC
>CAZLEC010001021.1:0-1364 GCA_964558245.1 uncultured Burkholderiales bacterium
GCGCCGCGCGGCGCAGCACGAGCGAGGTCGCTAAGCGAGTCAGGTCGGCCTCGGTAGCGCGACACCCTGGGGTGCTGGACAACGTTCGGCTCGAATCCTTCGCGCAGGTAGTCGGGATTCTTGACGCCAACGATCCTGAAGAGTTCGAGGCGTTCCAGAATGGCGCGCCGATCCCCGTACTACGGGAAGCCATGGTCATGATGGTGGAGGTGTACGAAGGCGGTCGCGAGCGCGCCGAGCAGGTCGTCGATCTGATCCTCGCCGATCTCGCCGCAGAAGTCCGATTCGACATCCCGTAGCAGCCATAACTGCCGATCGGCGCTCGGCTACTCGGCTACTCGGCTGACCATTGTTCCGTACGCGCCAATCGTTCGGGCCAGTCCGACGGTTGGCGGGCTCGTTCGCAGTAGGCGATGAGTTCACGGACCTGCATCAGCATCGCTTCATGTCGGTCACGCCACGAAGGGCGCTCGCCGTAGGCCCCGAAGAGCGCGTCCAACGCGCCGACGGCATAGGGATGATGCATGCGGATCAGCCACTCGCACCAAGCGAGATCTTCGATCGGTCGTCCACGATGCGCCCGCTCCCAATCAACAATGCCAGTCACCCGGTCGTGTTCGAGATCGAACAACATGTTCTGTGGACCGAAATCACCGTGGACGACGACCGATCCATCACCCGCGAGGCCCGGAATGTCCTCGACGGGCACGGACTGCACAGCTCGAAGTGTCACACCGACGAGTCGGAGCACCTCTTCGGCATGCCCTGCATCGATGAGATCCTGACCGTGTGCCCCAGGGAGCACAGTGAGGTTGAGCCTTGGTACGGCAGGGTCGCTGTCCACGATCCCCGCGACGGGCAGAGCCTCGGCGAGCGCCCACAAGCACGCCCGTTCGGCCCGAGAATGCGCGTCACGGTCGGGACCCTCGTAGACCTTCTCGACGAGCCCGCCGACGATGCGAGTCCGGTTCGTATAGCCGTGCGGGAGGCGCTCCATCACGATCATTCTCGCCAAAGCCACCGCGCCATAACTGCCGATCGGCGTTCGGCGCGCTGGTGAGTGGCTCAGTGTGACGGTGGGTCAACCCAGTCGGGTTCAGGGTCGACCGTGAATCGCCGCGCTGTAACGGCATTCAGGCCGAGCAGATACGCCTTGGCGATTCGGTGACCGCCATCCATGAGTTGGCCATCCGACGAGAAGATGACCGGATGGCTGAGGTCTGCGTCGTTGATTCGACGGGCGTGGTCGGCCACAACGAGCCGCCGGTCACCTCAGCCACCAGATTGCTGTACCGGTTCGTCATCACCCGGGTCTGGAAGCGCAGGTCGCTGTTGCCCTGGTAGACGCCGAGGTTCCACTGTTG
>CAZLEC010001022.1:0-1360 GCA_964558245.1 uncultured Burkholderiales bacterium
GAGAACCTCAAGCGGGCGCCCCTCAAGTGCCGATCGGAGACGCGCCATATTGCCCTGATGGCGTGACATTTGCCAGCACCCGGGTCGCGGGCTTTGCCGCGCCCGGCCAGGTACGGTCGACCGGGTCAGGTCGATGACGTGCTGCGCCAGGCTTGCGTTGAGCGCCTTGGCTACTTGGGGCTCCTTGCCGCGTTCTGCTTCGATGGCTGCTTTGACCTGAGCGAAGAGGATCTTCAGTTGCTCGATCGCGGCGTCCCATTCAGCGGACTTCCAACCGAAGAGTGCGGCACGGGAGGAGACGGCCCTGCCGTAGGCCAGCCCGAGAGCAGAGCCAAGCAGTAGGACGGTCTGCGACGTCGTGCCGAGTCCAACTCTCAGAGGTGCGATAGGGGTCGGCTCGTTGACGTCCAGCGCGGCTTGCATCAGCGCGTAGCTGCTCCCGTGCATAACGCCGGACAAGTACCATCACAAGACCGGGCCGAGTCGCGACGACGAGTCAGTGGGATCGTCGCCCAACACAGCCGAGATCGCTTGTTTCGCCGAGGGCAGACGCTCGCCACCGACCTCCGGGCTCGCATCACTCTTCCAGTTGGTTTCACACTGCCAGCCCGCGGCAGCCGCACCTGCGATGCACTGGTCGCGAATCGCCTTCCCGCGTTGTTTGACCTCCGGTATCGGCGATCGCTTGAGTTGCTTCGCGCTTGAGATACGAACCACCAATGCGCGTTGCGCGCGCCGGACAACGCCGATTTCATCCTCGGACAGCCACGCCGAGACACTGCACGCATCGAGGCAGGCTCTCGCCACCACAAGATGCGAGTAGACGGGAACCGGGTTCGACTGAAACGACAACGCGTAGTTGCGGATGTGGTCAGCCGAGGCGAAGGCCAGCACGCCTCCCATTGAGTGGGCCATCTGTATCGGCTCGCCGAGCACGGCCGATCCCTGAAGCTTCTGCTCGTTCGCCAACTCCATCATGGCGGTCGAGCCGGCATCGGGGTACTTCGTACCCGAAGCCAGCTCCTGGCCAGCATCATCAACGCGCAGCAGGGTCTCGGTCATCGGCCTTACGGCCTGAACGACGTCTCCCTCATCAGCCATCGCTCCATTCTGCGGCAGCGTCATTTCCTCCGCCAACGAGCACGACCAGGACTGCGGTTCTGCCGTAGCCCAACGGCGTCGTTGTAGGCGCTATTGCACGTGCAATATCACGCCAGAGCGAGCAATCTGGCGCGATGGCGCCGAGACACCCCGGATGGAAGGCGTTGGCCGAAACGGTTGCCCCGGACGCGCGTGTAACGCGGCTGCGTCGGTTGGCGGGAGCCGGGATGACCGATGCCTACGACGTGACACTCGATCG
>CAZLEC010001023.1:0-1357 GCA_964558245.1 uncultured Burkholderiales bacterium
CTCTCGTACTCCGATATCTCGCTCTCGACCGTCTGGAGAGATCGGGACCCGTTCGACGTGTGCCCGTTACCGACGACGTCGACTCCCGCGCCCTGCGAGGTCACTACTTGCGACGCGTAGCTGCTGCTTCGCGACGAGCCCGGCCCGCTGTTGGGGTTGATGATCGCGAGGTCGACCGGTGGGTGGCCGGCGTCGATCTGCGACCAGGCGCTGCCGGGAGAGATGTACGACGGCACCATGATCGAGGTACCACCGGAGCGATACGCGTACGTGCCGAGCGGGGTCGCGCCACTTGTGCCGCCGGGAGTGGTCACCGTCACCGCGCCCGCGACCACCGCGCCCCCATCCGACGGAGGAACGGTCACCAGTATCTTCGCGTCGGACACGACGCTGAACACCGGCGCCACGACACCCGCGACGGTCACACCCGACGCGTCGGTGAGCCCGGATCCCACAACCGTGAGCTGGCCGCCACCGGCGACGGGACCACTGCGCGGCCAGACGGTGTTGACGACCGGCGTCACCGAGACACCGAAGGCCGGCGCCGCGGGCGCGACGAGCGCCATCGCCGTCAGCACGACCGCGACGGTCAACACAGGGCGAAGGGCTCTCGCGCGCGTCCTGCACGGCTGCCGGCCGCGCATCCGCGACTCTCGCTCGCCTCGCGTCCCCCGCGCCATCCGTCACCCGCTGCCACTGCCCTACTCGCGGGCAGCGTACCACCGTTTTCGCGCGTTAACCCGAGTGATCTTGTTCAGTATGAACCCGAGGATCGCCCGTCGATCAGGCCGGGCGGAGCATCGGTACGAGCATCTCGGCGCTCGATCCGACGGACCGCGAGCAGGCGCACATGCGACCCGAGAGTCGCGGCAAGCGCCGACGACGACTCGGCGGGCGCGTCGAAGGAGAGCAAGGCTTCTCCGCGGTCGGAGGAGGAGCGGAAGGCGCAGCAGATCCGTGACGTCAATTCGGACGTCGCTCGGAGGTAGTCGCATCGATCGAGGAAATGCGACCGGCGCGGTCGTCATATTGTCGACGCGTTGTCGTTGTGAAGGTTTCGCCACGAGCAGCGCGAGTGGGTCCACGGCCTCGGTTCGGACCGTAGTGTTCGTCACACCGGACTTTGGCAACGTGTCGAACGGCGAGAGGTGAGCGCATGGCTCCTCGACAAGAAATGCTCGTGGCGCTCGTCGGGCTCGCCGACACGCTCGACCACCACGACATCGTCGAGTCGATGCACCGGCTCGCGGTTCAGTGCGTCGACCTCCTCGACACTTCGGCGGCCGGCATCATGCTCTCCGATCGCGACGGCACGCTGAAGCACGTGGCGGCGTCGAACGAAGCCGCAGATCGGAAG
>CAZLEC010001024.1:0-1356 GCA_964558245.1 uncultured Burkholderiales bacterium
CGCGGCCACCATCCGGCGGGTCATCAGGTCGGCCTCCATGCGGAGCTTCGAGTGCACGCTGGCGACCACCACGTCGACCCGGGCGAGCAGCTCCTCGTGCTGATCGAGCGCGCCGTCTTCCAGGATGTCGCACTCGACGCCGGTGAGAATGCGGAACGGTGCGAGCTCGCGGTTCAGCGCATCCACCACTTCGAGCTGCTCACGCAAGCGGTCGGCCGAGAGGCCGTTCGCGATCTTCAGGCGGGGCGAGTGGTCGGTGAGCGCGAGGTACTCGTGCCCGAGGTCGCGGGCCTTGGTGGCCATCGCCTCGATCGTGTCGCCACCGTCGGACCAGTCGGAGTGCGAATGCAGGTCGCCCTTGAGCTGCGCGCGCAACGCCTCGCCGGCATCGGAGCCGACCTCGGGCATGTCGCCGAGGAGCTTCGTGAGATAGGCCGGTGTCTCGCCGCGCAACGCCTCCGCGATCACGACCGCGGTCTTCTCGCCCACACCGGGGATGTCGGTGAGCCGGCCGGCCGCCGCGAGCCGGTGCAGCTCCTCGTCGGAGACGCGCGACACCTCGCGCGCGGCTTTGCGGAATGCCTGCTGCCGATACGACGGCGCGCGCCCGCGCATCAGCACCTCGGCGATGCGTTCGAGTGCCTCGACCGGCGTCACATCCGCGAAGGTACCCTCGAACGGCCGACCGAACCGGGGAGATCGTGAGCGACGCATCCAACGCCGAAGGTTGGGCCGAGGATCCCGGCTGGCCGCTCGACTGGCGCGTGTTGATCGTGATCATTCCCGGGGGCCTGCAGTGGCTGGCCCGGCGCACACAATCCGGTGACACGCTCACGATGCTGCGCAACGTGTTCGTGTCGTTCGCGTCGTCGGTCGTGCTCTTCGGCGTGATCGTGACGTTCGTATCCGTCCCGCAGCGCGGACCGTCGTGGGAGTGGGTGCTCCCCCTGCTCGCGATCGCGGCGCTCGCCCTCGGCGTGTCCCGCGCGGTCGAACGACCGCTCGATTGCAGCTCCGATTCCAGGCTCGCCGGGAGCTACCGGACTCGCTTCTTTCTCCGGATGGCGTTCACGCAGTCGGTCGCGCTGGCCGCGTTCGTCATGTACTTCCTCGACGGCCCTCGATGGATCTACTACCTGGGCGCGGCGATCTCGCTCGCCCGGATGGCGTCGCAGGCGCCGACGTCGGGCGCCTTGGTGCGCGACCAGGACACGCTGGTGATGGAGGGATGCACCAGGTCGCTCGTCGCGGCGCTGCGTCACCCGCAAAGCTGACCGGCGGGCACTCGTATACTCCGATGCCGGAGGGCTGACCGAGTGGCCGAAGGTGCTCGCCTGCTAAGCGAGTAGGGGGTGA
>CAZLEC010001025.1:0-1354 GCA_964558245.1 uncultured Burkholderiales bacterium
CGCCTCGGCGGGCGCGGATACCGACCTCGGCCGAGATCAACGCGACGATGATCAGCACGACGCTGCTCGCGATGTCGTTGCCGCTCGCGATTCGAAGTGACTGGTACGGCTGGGTGAAGAAGAAGTCGAAGCACAATGCCGCCGCCAACGCCGACAACGCTCCCGGCCACCGGCCACCGAGCACTCCCGCGATGAGCACCGGGATCACCAGCGCGAGCGCCATGTTGTCGTTGTGCAGATGGCTCCGCAGCGGGATCATCGCCACCGAGAGCGCCAAGGATCCGAGGACGCCGACCGAGAGACCGATGACTTCGGCGCCGTCTTCGGGCTCGCGGGGGCGTCGACGCAGCGCGTCCACGGGTGCGCTCAGCTCTTGTTGTCGAGGGCGAGGTTGAGATCGAGCACGTTCACCGTCTTCTCCCCGAAGATGCCGAGTTGGCGGTCGTCGGTGTGCGATTTCACGAGCGCGAGCACTTGGCTCGTCTCGAGTTTACGAGCTTGGGCCACGCGTGGCGCCTGCAGCGTCGCGTTGGCCACCGAGATGTCGGGATCGAGGCCCGAGGCCGATGCAGTCACGGCATCCACCGGTACGGTGGCCGTCGCCGAGAGGCCGTTCAGCTTGCGATACGCGGCGACGCGTGCGGCAACATTCGCGATGAGCGTCTTCGACGATGGTCCGTCGTTCGAGCCGCCGCTGCTCATTGCGTCGTAGCCGGTACCCGCCGCCGACGGGCGCGGCTGGAAGTAGCGAGGGTCGGGTGCGCCGCTCTTCAGGTTGAAGCTCTGCCCGATCAACGAGGAGCCGACGACCTTCCCGTTCTCGCTCACGTACGAGCCGTTCGCCCTGCTCTTCATGAGGCCCTGCGCGATGCCGGTCATCGCGAGCGGATAGGCGAGGCCCACGAGCACGATCATCGAGAGCGTCATCATCAGGCCGGTCACGAGTTGGCGTCGCATCAGTGCACTCCCAGCGCGGCGATGACGAGGTCGATGAGCTTGATCCCGATGAACGGCGTGATGAGCCCGCCGACGCCGTAGATCAGGAGGTTGCGGCGCAGGACCGCAGCCGCGCTCAACGCACGGAACTTCACGCCCTTCAGGGCGAGTGGAATCAGCACGACGATGATCAGCGCGTTGAAGATCACGGCCGACAGGATCGCCGAGTGCGGGTTGTTCAGGTGCATGATGTTCAGCGACTTGAGGGGGTGGAAGACCTCCTGGAACATCGCCGGGATGATCGCGAAGTACTTCGCGACGTCGTTCGCGATCGAGAAGGTCGTCAACGAGCCACGCGTGATGAGCAGCTGCTTGCCGATTTCGACGATCTCGATGAGCTTCGTCGGATTCGAGTCGA
>CAZLEC010001026.1:0-1348 GCA_964558245.1 uncultured Burkholderiales bacterium
CTTGTGCTCGAGCTCTTTCGACACGACCGCCAACTCGCCGAGATCGACGTCGACGAGCGGTCGCGTTATTGCGGTGGCGTCCAGGAGGTTCATGTCGCGCACTCGCCCTCGCCGACTTCGGCGATATAGGGGCCGGTCTCGCCGTAGTCGACGAAGAACTCGGGCCCTTCCTCGGGGGTGGGGAAGTGGTCGAGATCGGCGACCGTCTCACCGACGCCCTTCGCGCCACCCGATCGGGCGAGCCACTGCGAGAAGTCCTCGCCGGCCGTGCGCTCCGCGTTGAAGCGCCCGACGATCCGCACGACCGCTTCGGGCGCCGACTTGGCCGGGAGCTTCGAGGCCTTGTCGCCGAACTCGATCTGCATGTCGCCGACGTGGCCGCCGAGCAGCATCTGGTAGCCGGGTGCGGCCCGGCCGTGCGCGCGCCGCTCGAGGCCGAAGAAACCGATGTCGGCAATGTGGTGCTGACCGCAGCTGTTCGTGCAGCCCGAGATGTTGGTGCGCACGCCCGGCACCTCGGCGAGCCCGGCGGTCTCGAGCGCGTCGCCGATCGCGGCCGCGAGCCCGCGTGACTGGGTGACGGCGAGGTTGCAGGTGTCGGCGCCCGGGCACGCGACGACGTCTCGCGCGAGCTCCGCGCCCGGCTCCGCCATCCCGATCTCGGCGAGTCGGTCGTAGAGGCCCTTGAGATCGGCTTCGGTGACGTCGCGGAGTGCGAAGTTCTGGCGGTTGGTCACGCGCACGTCGAGTTGGAAGTCGCGCTGGATCTGGGCCAGCTCACGGAACTGGGCGGTCGTGATGTCGCCGAGCCGGGCGTACGCCATGACGCTCGTGGTGCCCTTCGCGACGCCGCGTACGACGTTGGCCTCTTCCCAACGGTCGTACGGCTTGGTCGCCAGCAGCTTCACGGGCACGCCCTTGATCGTGCCGGTGGGCGCCACGGACACGCCGCCCGCGGGCGTGTCGCCCATCGCGCGCACCTGCTCGGGGATGCCGCCCGGCCAGCCGCGCGCGGCCCGGAGGAACTTGCGCTCCTTGAGGATGCGCTCGCGCAGCTCCTCGATGCCCATGGTGTCGAGCAGCCACTTCATGCGGGCGCGGATCTTGTTGTCGCGGTTGCCGTAGTGGTCGAAGGTGCGCAGGCACGCCTCGATCGTGGGGAGGAGGTCTTCGCGGGCGGTGAACTCCTCGAGCGCCTGCGCGGGGTGGGGGTTGGCGCCGAGACCGCCGGCCACGAACACCTGGAAGCCCGCCTCCTCGGTGCCGTCCCCGAGCGTGTGGGTGGTCGCGATCACGCCGACGTCGTTGAACATCGCCTGGCCGCAGTCGGTCGCGCAGCCCGAGAAGT
>CAZLEC010001027.1:0-1348 GCA_964558245.1 uncultured Burkholderiales bacterium
CGGGCGCGCGCTCGCGCCAGCCGTGCTCACCCGGGTCGGCGGATGCGTCGACGCGTGCCACGTCAGGCCCTGCTTCCATCTCCGGCACGGTACCGGTCGTCGTCCGCCGCGGTCGCAACCCGCAAGAGCAACTCGGCGACGGCTTCGGGCTCGGAGATCATGAGGTCGTGGCCGGTGTCGACGTCCCAGACGCGGCCGGCGGCGCGTGCGCGCTCCATCCGGGCCGGGTCGCGGAACGCGAGGTTCGAGGTACAGCAGATGACGCTCTGCGGGATCTCCCACAACGCCGCTTCGTTCGAGAGCTGCAGCGGTTGCGTGAAGCACTTCCACGGATGCGGAGTGAGCCGCGCCTTCATCCAGGCAACGGCGTCGGGATCCGTCACGCCGTAATTGGGTAACGGCTCGGTTCCCGGGAACAAGACGAGCTCGACGCCGTCGATCACACGCATGTCGCGGCGTGCGGCTTCCATGAGCGGGGCGGCGATGTCGGCGAGCGACTCGCCGGCGATCGGCATCGCCGCGTCGAGGTACACGATGTGCGCGATCCGATCGGAGGCCCGATCCGCGACGCCGGTGATCACCATCCCGCCGTAGCTGTGGCCGACGAGGATCACATCGTGTAGATCCTCGTAGTGCAGCACGGCGAGGATGTCGCGGATGTGGAGATCGAGGTCGATGTCGGGTCGGAGCAGGTGCGATCGCTCTCCGACGCCGGTCATGGTCGGCGTGTGCACGGCGTGGCCGGCGGCGCGCAGGGCCGGGGCGATCCGTCCGTAGCACCAGCCGCCGTGAGCACCACCGTGCACCAGGACGTAGGTGGCCAGTGTCATCAACTCCCTCTGCGCCGGACCCCGGAGAGTGATAATAGTGCTCTCATTCCACTCCGCCACTTGTCGAGAAGGTAATTCTCAAATAGGTTCAAGCGTCATATCGAACGAGTCCGCGAAGATGAGGGGGACGCACGTGCTACGCCGGAATCTGGCTTGCGTCGGTATTGCCAGCACGCTGTTGTTGGTCGGGTGCACCTCGGGATCGAGCACCGGGAAGTCCCCCGACACGACGGCAACCACGGCTGCACCGTCGGCCACCGGGCCCGCACCCGGCGTGAGTGCCGACAGCATCAAGATCGGTGTGACCTACGTCGACCAGAAGGCGCTCCTGAAGTCGGGCCTCAACTACGACCTCGGTGACTGGAACGGCTCGTGGAAGGCGCTGATCAATCAGGTCAACGCGGCCGGCGGCATCAACGGCCGCAAGCTCGTGCCCGACATCGTGGCGATCGACCCGACCGACCCCAAGTACGCGCAAGCGGCGTGCGTCAAGTTCACCCAGGACGACAAGGACTTCC
>CAZLEC010001028.1:0-1345 GCA_964558245.1 uncultured Burkholderiales bacterium
GCCACAACTTCTCCGGCCAGGGCGCGTCGCACGGCAACCACAAGAAGCACCGTTCCCCGGGATCGATCGGCGCCTGCGCGACTCCCGCGCGTGTGTTCAAGGGCATGAAGATGGCGGGTCAGATGGGCCACGAGCGCGTGACCACGCTCAACCTCGAGATCGTCGAAGGCGACGCCGAACGGGGGCTCCTCTTGATCAGGGGTTCCATCCCGGGGCCGTCCGGCGGACTCGTGTTCGTACGCAGCGCCGTGAAAGCGCAGGTGCGCGCGTGAGCACCCTCACTATGAAGAAGGCCGACGGCTCCAGCGGCGGCACGGTGGAGCTGCCCGACGACATCTTCGGGATCGAGCCCAACGTCGGGGTCATGCACCAGGTCGTGACCGCGCAGCTCGCGGCCAAGCGGGCCGGTACGCACAGCACCAAGACGCGCGCCGAGGTGCGCGGCGGTGGCGCGAAGCCGTGGCGGCAGAAGGGCACCGGTCGTGCCCGTCAAGGTTCGATCCGCGCACCGCAGTGGCGGGGCGGCGGCGTCGCCCATGGTCCGCACCCCCGCGACTACACCCAGCGCACACCCAAGAAGATGGTGCGCCTGGCGGTTCGCAGCGCGCTCTCCGATCGGGCAAGTGAGAACAAGGTCATCGTCGTCGACGACTGGGCACTCGACGCGCCCAGCACGAAGGCCGGCGTGCAGCTGCTGACCGCGCTCGGCCTGCGCAACATCCGCAAGGAGCCGGCCGCGCAGACACCCGAGCCCGGCGAGGGTGAGAAGCGCAAGACCAACCATCGTGGCTTCGCGCGCAACCCGCGTGTGCTCGTCGTGCTGTTCCGCACCGAGGAAGCCGTGTGGAAGTCGCTGCGCAACCTCGGTGAGCGCGTGCAGATCCTGCTCCCCGAAGAGCTCAACACCTACGACGTGTTGCTCAACGACTGGGTCGTGTTCTCGCAGCCCTCGCTCGAGGCGATCGTGGCCCGCCTTTCCGGCGGCGAGGGCGCGGCCGACGCCGCCGAGCCGAACGAGGTGGGAGCGGCGTGAAGGACCCCCGCGACATCATCATCAAGCCCGTCGTGTCGGAGAAGTCGTACTCGGCGTTCGACGACAACGTGTACACGTTCGTGGTCGCGCACGACGCGAACAAGATCGAGATCCGCAAGGCGGTAGAGGAGCTCTTCGCGACCAAGGTCGAGAAGGTGCGCACCATCAACCGCAAGGGCAAGCGCAAGCGCAACCGCTCGTCGGGCGCGTGGGCCACCCGCGCGACCAACAAGCGAGCGATCGTCACGCTCGCCGCGGGCGCCGAGTCCATCGACATCTTCGGGAGCTGACGGTGCCGATCCGCAAACGCAA
>CAZLEC010001029.1:0-1345 GCA_964558245.1 uncultured Burkholderiales bacterium
GTGGGTTCGCGCGACGCTCGAACGGAACAACGACGGGGAGTTCCGCGCAACGCGGATCGAGCTAACGATCGGCGCGGAACCTCGTGGCTTCGACTGGCTTGACTGGGACTACGGCTCCTGCGCACTCGTCTCGTGCCCGACCAGTCCGAGCGAGATCGCTGCGTGGCTGCGTGACGGTCACGGAGCGGTGAAGCCCCAAGTTCGGAACATTGAGTTTGCGATGCCTTCCGTTTCGCCGATGGGCACCTGGGAAAATCTGCCGAGTCGATCATCACGAGACCGGCCCGCTCTCGAATGGCCGTATCGGAGAGCCGTATTTCACGAGATCGAACCGCGCACACAGCTAGTTCCTGCAGCTGTTCTCGTGAGCCCGGACGCTCCGTCCTTCCCGACGTTCGACTTGGCGAGCGAGGTGTTTGTCCGTGGCGACGAACGATCATTCACGCCGATGACGAGTTACGACGCGCTGATCATCGGAGAACAAACGTCCGACGTCGTTTTGCATCGCGAGTGGTGCCGTGAACTGGGCCGTGTTGCTTGGTATCGGATGGGAGTAGACGGGACTCGACGTCACGAACGCCGCGCGAACAACCTTGTCAGCGCTCGTAACCCGAAGGTCGGAGGTCAACTCCTCCGCCCGCCACTATCGAAGCTGCAGGTCAGGGCCGGTGCACCCGCACCGGCCCTTTCATCTGTCGCCCGAATGGTGCCGAAAATGGCGCCACTTTCGCGAATTCGCGTCGTGAGAGCTCGACGGCTCTCTACTCAAGTGACATGGATCGGCATCGAGCCTCGACGCTCACGTCGGAGCACAACGACTCCGACCCAAACGATTGCGGGCACAAGCGCTAGCGCGGGCAGTAGCCACGCTGCCGCCGTAACCCGGGAGCTTGAGCCGCTTCGACTTCCCCACAAAAGTGCATGGCCGAGTAGCTGAACTCGCGCGTTGGCCGATCCCCCGCTGGCGCTGCTACCTAGGCGCGAACCGATATACAGAAACATTGCGACGTATCCTGATACTTCAAGTGCGGCGATAGTTAATGCTGCACGAAAGCCGGCCTGGCGTGCGTAGCGGCTATTGCCTTGCCTAGTCGAGCCCATTCCAGTGAACCTCCAGTTTCGGTTGGCCGACCAGCTGTCGCCAACGCCGATGTTCGATAAGAATTGCGACTGCGACGCCGGTTACCCCAGCGAATGTCGCGACAAGCCCGAGCCCCGTCGGAGTTCGGATGGTTTTGCCGGCGCCGATGAGCCCGCCGTAGACGAACGAGCTAACGGCCAGCAGTCCAACGACCTCGCCGAATGAGTTGTTGGGTCCGACCTGCATTAGTTCGCCTACCAGGAA
>CAZLEC010001030.1:0-1342 GCA_964558245.1 uncultured Burkholderiales bacterium
GGCACGCAGAGCCCGAAGCCCGACTCGAAGAATCGACGCGGACTCGGCGCGACGTGTGCCGCGAAGCAGACCAGATCGGTCGGCCCGGTCATCATCGGTTGCACGCCCGAGGGCGCGCAGAGGAGCCACGGATCCCCGACGCGCGCCGAGCGCCCGTTGACCGTCACCGGGAACGGCGGCGTGAAGCGCACCGAGTTCCGGGAGGGGTAATGGACCGACGAGCACGAGAACGTCTCGACCG
This sequence comes from uncultured Burkholderiales bacterium, assembly GCA_964558245.1. Taxonomy (GTDB): domain Bacteria; phylum Actinomycetota; class Acidimicrobiia; order IMCC26256; family PALSA-610; genus JBBQER01. The sequence goes on from CAZLEC010001030.1 coordinate 242, forward strand.
GCGCCACGTTCGCGTGGGCCCGCACGCTCGGCAGCTGGACGGCCGGGAGCACGGAGCAGCTCGCCCGGAAGCGCCCCGCGGTGAGCGGCACCGCGGTCGTGCCGCCGGGGCTGAGCTCGTTGGTCTCGCCGACCGTCGCTCCCGCCGGTCCGCGGCGGGCCTCGGTGCACTGCAAGTGGTCGCCCGGGTTGTTGACGGCGAACGTCGTGCCGTCGGGCAGGGCGACCGTCGTCGGATCACACCCTCCGTGGTGGAACGTCCCCGTACAGAGGTAATGGTCGAGCGCGCCGGTGGCGACCGCGGGAGTCGGCGACGCCCCGGCGGCCGAGGTCGCATGGTCGATGACCAGTCCTCCGCCGGCGCACGCCAGAGCGGCCGTGACCGCTCCGATCTTCAGGAACGGGAGATGAAAAAGCCCTCGCAACTTTTCTACCGGCCTTGTCGTTCACGCCGGCCCCACTCCGATAACGGCAAAACGATGCCGAAATCTTGAGCGCGGAAGTCAGGTTGGTCACGGACCGTCGTCGCTGGTACTCTGGCTCGTTGGCTTCGGCGGCGGTTACGCGCGCTTGCAGCAACCGCCCCAGCCCGTTCGCCCAGCAGTTCTCGCGAAGGAACACGCGTGCCCACGATTGCCCAACTCGTCCGTAAAGGTCGAGAAACCAAGGCCGAGAAGACGAAGACGCCGGCCCTCAAGGGTTCGCCGCAGCGCCGGGGCGTCTGCACGCGCGTGTTCACCCACACGCCGAAAAAGCCCAACTCGGCACTGCGCAAGGTGGCCCGCGTCCGCCTCACCACCGGGGTGGAGGTCACGGCCTACATCCCCGGCATCGGCCACAACCTGCAGGAGCACTCCATCGTGCTCGTGCGCGGCGGTCGCGTTCGGGACCTGCCGGGGGTTCGCTACAAGATCATCCGCGGAGCGCTCGACGCGTCGGGCGTCGTCAACCGCAAGCAGGCCCGCAGTCGCTACGGCGCCAAGAGGGAGTCCTAGATGCCGCGTAAAGGTCCGGCGCCGCGGCGCGAGCTGATGCCCGACCCGATCTACCGGTCGGTGGTGGTGACCCAGCTCGTCAACAAGGTCCTCCTGCGCGGGCAGCG
>CAZLEC010001031.1:0-1336 GCA_964558245.1 uncultured Burkholderiales bacterium
GGAAACGCCGGCAATCTGGGACGCGCTGCGAAGTCACCTCAGCCGTCACGACGTCACCGCGCTACAACTCCCCGGCTTCGGTTGCCCGCGCCCCGCGGGATTCGGCGCGACCAAAGAGGAATACGTGGCCTGGCTCGTCGGCGAGCTCGAGCCGATCGCGGCGCAGGGCCCGATCGACCTCGTCGGTCACGACTGGGGCGGCGGCTTCGTACTGCGCCTCGTGAGCACGCGCGCCGACCTCGTGCGGTCGTGGGTGACCGACATCGCCGGCCTCGGCCACGCCGACTTCGCCTGGCACGACGTGGCCAAGGTCTGGCAGACCCCCGGCGCGGGCGAGGAGTTCTTCGAACAGGCCCTCGCGCAGACACCGGAGGAGCGCGGCGCGTTGTACGCGGCCGTGTTCGGCGTTCCGCTCGAAGCCGCAGTCGCGCTCAACCGTCGGATCGACCGGACCATGGCCGACTGCATTCTCGACTTGTACCGATCGGCGATCGACGTCGCTCTCGAGTGGGCGCCCGACTTCCACGACATCCCCGCGCCGGGCTGCGTGCTCCTCGCCGCCGAGGATCCTCTGATCTCCGCCGAGCTCGCCCGGCGCGCCACTGCGCGCGCGGGGGCCACGCTCACCGAGCTCGGCGGCGTCAGCCACTGGTGGATGCTCCAGGATCCCGCGGCGGGCGCGGCCGCGCTCGAGAAGTTCTGGGCGACGCTCGGCTGAACGGCGCGCGACTCAGATGCTCGAGAAGTCGCCGACCGACGGGATCCGGGCCGGCGGCGTCCCGATCACGATCGCGATCTCCTTCAAGTTCGAGAGCGCGATCTTGCTCGGATCGCCGGTGTAGGGCCTGCCGTTGACGTAGGTCGCGATCATGGTGGTAGGAGCGCAGTACTTGTCGACACAGCTCGCGTCGAGCTTCACGTTCCACTCCACGAACAACTGACCGAGCGTGTTGTCCTTGTGCGTCGCCGATTCGGTATGGAGGACACCGCTCACGTCGTGTGTGTGCAAGGGCGAGATGCACGCCTGCTTGCACGGCGGAACGATGCCCCCGTAGCCGGTCGCGCCGGCGATGTTCGGGAACGTGTGCACACCGGGGTCGTGGGTGTTGATCCCGAGACCGGCCGGCACGGTCACTCGCCGGCCGTTCACGAACACGTCGAGGTGCGCGTGCACGTGGTACTGGAGCCGCTCGGCCGGCTCCGGTACGAGACCGGCGGCGCGGGCGCGCGCCATCGGGTCGGGCGGTGCGGGCCAGTCGATCGGAGTCGCCGCTGCCGCGCTGGTCGACGGCGTGGTCGACGGCGTGCTCTTCGGCGACGATGTTCCCGAGGAGCA
>CAZLEC010001032.1:0-1335 GCA_964558245.1 uncultured Burkholderiales bacterium
CCATCCAAACTTGAGTTCCGAGCGGACCCCAGACCGCGCGCGACGTCACGACGCCCGCCTCTCCCGCGCCGGAACTTGGCTCCATCCCAACTCTCACGCATGCCGTACGAGCAGAGCGCGGACCCTGTGTCCCTGCGTGGTAGCTGTTCCACACCAAACCAGCATCGACTTGCTTCGGAACCTTCGCCACGGTCAGAGCATCGCTCGCCACGCGCCAACTCGTTCCGTCGAACGACGCCGAATTCGCCGCGAAGATCACGCCGATCACTCCGAGCAGCAACAGCGCAACGCGACCTGCGACCTGCACCCGCCGAGTGTTCGCACCGTGCGGCCAGCCGAGACGCAGCACGAGGATGCCGATCAGCGGCACGAGGGGGAACAGGTAGCGGTCGACGGGCTGGAACTCGAAGGGAAACAGCGCCACACAGCTCATCCAGAAGCCGAACGCGGCCAAAGCGACAATGAGCAGGGCCGGAGAGCCCGCTCGACCCAAAGCGCGACGACGGATTCGGACGACACCGTTGGTCACCGGTACGACGAGCGCCACGGCGAACACGGTTACCGAAGCAACCTCCACGGCTGCAATCAACCCCTGGATCGACCGAGGGAGCAAGTCGGGGCGGTTGCCGCCGACGGTGAAGGTGCGCAGCGTCCCGTTGGGCGAGACGTAGTTGCCCGGACCGAGCAAGAACGCCGTGTGTCGCTGCCGGAAGACCTCAGCCCCGAGCCCAAGTGCCGTGACGACTGATACCACGATGCTCGCGCGCGGAGCACGAGTCCGCGCCGACCGCCACACGGACCGAGGGCGCGCAAGTACGACAGCCGGGGCGGCCAGAAGCCCGAGCAACTCAGCAAATTGTGCGGTTCCATTGGCAGTGCTCTTCAGCGAGCCGAGACTCGGGCGCGCCAAAGCCACGGTCGCGAATCCGGGGAGACCGTGACGCCACGACTCGAAGAGCGCGGCCAGGCCAACGAAAGCTGTGAACAATGCGGCCAGCGCGACCATCATGCGCATCCGGCGATGCGGCACCTGAGCGGTGACCCACACCGCGATCACACCGACGGCAATCGGCGCAACAATCGCGAAGTCGCGCACCGTGAACCCGACCAGCCCGACGGCGAGCGACAGCCCCAACAAACCGACGTTCACACCATCGCTCCGGACCGCGCGCGCTCCGAACGCGAGGCAAACCATCGCCAGCGCGAACGCCGGCATGTCGGTCATGAAGCTGACAGCCAGGCTCGCCCACATCGGCCCGACCGCGACCACCAACGCGACGAAAAGCGCGAGGCGCGGTGTGAGAATCTGCTTCGCCAGGTCATACACCGCGACCA
>CAZLEC010001033.1:0-1335 GCA_964558245.1 uncultured Burkholderiales bacterium
CGACCGACCAGCCGCGCTCCTCGGCCAGCTTGCGCGCCGCGCACTCGTCGTACATCGGGCCGATGGGCTTGGTCGGGTGACGGAACGCCGGATCGAGCGCGTCGACGACAGTCTGCGTCAGCAATGACGCGATGTGCCGCTCCGGCAGCGCGTTGGCAAGCTCGCGCTCGAGGAGGTAGCCGATCATTCCCTCGGTTTCGGCGCCGAGGAGATCGAGCGGGTAACTGCGCACGTCGCGGTAAGCCTCGGCTTGCAGCGCGAGCAGTCCGATCTGCGGCCCGTTCCCGTGCGTGACGACGAGCCGGTGCTCCGACGCGATGTCGGCGAGCACAGCCGCGGCGAGTGTGGCGTTTCGCTCGGCCACGTCGGCCTCGAGGGGTTGACCACGGCGTTGGAGGGCATTCCCGCCCAGCGCGGCGACGACGAGCACAGCTCAGCCGGCCGGCACGAGCGCGCGCCCGGCCCGCCGCATTGCGAAGTGAGTGTCGACCAGGGCCCGGGCGAGCACCCGGTTCGAGTCGATCACGGGGATCACGGCCGAGACCTCGGCGTGATCGAACGCGATCGGCAGCTCGGTGCAGGCGGCGATGATCCCGTCGAACTGCGCGCCGGCGTCGAGCCGGCTCACGACCGCGTCGAGCTCGGCGCCCGCGGCGTCGAGCTCATGGGCCATCACGGTGTGGACGATCTCGTCGATCTCGAGCTGATCCTCGTCGGACACGTCGAAGAACCGCACGCCCCGGTGCCGCAGGGCCTCGTGGTAGAGGCCGGTCTTCCTCGTGGTCGACGACGACAACAGCAGGTACTGCCGGTCGACCTCGGCCGCCGCGGCCGCGGTCGCCGCGATCAGGTCGACGAACTGCGCGCTCGTGTGCGCGCGCAGCTCGTCGAAGTGGAGGTACGCGGTATTGCACGCAACTCCGACAACGCTGGGATGGTGCAGCTCGATCTCCTGCACCACCCCTACCAGCTCCCGGACGAAGTCGGCTTCGATGCTGCCGGTGGAATCGAAGTTCTCGATCCCGTGGCTGAACAGCACGATGTCGGGGTAGTCGGTGTCCTCGACTGCGCCGTAGGCCGTAGCCGCGTACGCGAGCGCCTTGTCGAGCACATCACTGCCGGCGAGGGGGCCGAGCCCCGACACGATGCCGATCAGACCTCGCCCGTCCACGATCAGTTCCCGGTGCCGATCTCGACCGGAACCGTGACCGCGATGGCGACGTCGACGGCGGCTTTGCCGTTGCCGTTGCCGTTGCCGTTGCCATTGCCATTTCCGTGAGCGGCGTACGGGCTGTCGGCCGGGTAGTCGATCGGGATGACCGGCGACTCGCCGTA
>CAZLEC010001034.1:0-1333 GCA_964558245.1 uncultured Burkholderiales bacterium
GCGTCGCCGAGAACAGCGCCGCGAGGGCCACGAGCCAGAGCATCCCGGTGAGCACGCCGATCTGCACGTGACGGCGGGTGATCGCCGCGGTGGTGAGAGGCTGATCGGTCGGGATCCCGACGATCCGCTCCTCGTCTGCGATCTGGTGCTCGAGCGTGGTCAGATTTGCGGGCACGTGCCTCTCCTCCGGATCGCCCCCGCCGCACAATTCATCGTGCAGAACGGCACCCGATCTTGAGCGGGCGGGGGTGAAGTCCCCGATTTCCCGGCCCGTGGCTAGGTTTGGCCGCCGATGGGCTGGTCGTGATGATGGACGTTGTCGGAGAGGAGAAGACGAAGCCGAGCAGCGCCGTGGGCCGGTTTATCGTGCCCCGCCTGGCCCCCGCAGCGATCGTCTTCGTCGGTGGTTTCGTCCCCATCGCCGTTGCCATGCACTTCGGCGCGTTAGGAATCGCCAGGAATGACGACGGGACTTATCTTCAGTCCGCGTTTCGGCTAGCTGACACGGGCAAGCTGAACGGCGGAGTATCGACGACGAACCTCGTTGGCCAGCTTGTCTTGTCCCTCCCGGTTGTCTGGGCATTTGGTCATCGCATCGCGGCGCTGCAGATTGAGGTTGCCGCGCTTGGAGTTGGCGGTCTGCTCGCGGTCTTCGACTTCGCCAAGCAGCTTCTCTCGCCCAGACGCGCCCTGTTCGTATCCGTGATGGTCGCGGTCGGGCCCATGTGGGCCAGCTTGAGCGCCAGCTACATGACTGACGTTCCCGGTTTTGCGCTTGCGATGGCGTGTCTAGCCCTGGGTGCGCGTGGCGTTCGGCGCGACGGTGTCAGAGTCGGGTACCTCTGCGCGTCCCTCGCTGTCGGCTACCTAGGATTCACGATTCGCGAGTTCGCAATAGTCGCGCCTCTCGCAGTTGGTATTGCTGCAATTTCGATTGCAAGGCACGGGCCGCGCGCGCGACTAGCCGCGATCGCCGGTGCCGTCGTGAGTGTCGTTGCCTTGGCAGCGATATTCTATTGGTGGCGACAGAGCCTTCCTGGTTTCGCGAGCCCGATCCTTCCAGGCCTGAGCCTGAGTGCGCTCACGACAGGAACTCACAAGACCGTACAGTCTGGGCTGCTGGTGGGTATCCTTGTTTTGCCCGCCGTCGTGCTCGCCGGGCCGAGACGACTGCTGCGTGCTGCGTATGCGCGCGCGCCTCGGGCAATGCCTGCTGTCGGGATTGCGACGTGCGTCGGGCTCGGTGGCCAGGAAATCCGGCTACGACACTCAGCCGCATTCATTGGGCCTGGGAACTACGTCCTCACAAATGGAGTCTTGGGTGCCAATTTTG
>CAZLEC010001035.1:0-1331 GCA_964558245.1 uncultured Burkholderiales bacterium
CTTCCCGAGGTCGAGCGTCGCGTGGTAGTGCGTCGTCTCGACACCCCGAATGACCTCCGAACCGACCTTCGTCACGTTGTCGGAGACCGTCTCGAGCGACGCCAGGAACTGCCGAGGGTCGCTCTCGCCGAGACCGGGAACCGACGACGACGAGATCCCGAGCTTGCTCGCGTCGATCGAGATCCAGTGGTCCGAGCCGCCGAGTCCGGGCATCTCCACGTACTCGACGTGGTCGACGGAACGTTCCTCGAGCCCGTCGGGCACGAGCGAAGCCGCCGCACCTCCGAAGTGCACCGTCAGCTGCGAGTCGCCGTTCGCGAAGTCGACGACGCCGTCGCCGGTGAGCGAGAACGCGGCCAGCCCGCTCGACGACACCGTCATCGAGACCCGCGCCGACTTTGCGGCTGCGGTCGTCTGCACGGACGCGAGCAGGACCTTCGACGTCGAGCCCTTGGGCGCGACCGGCGCCGACGCGCCGGTCGGGGTCGGCTGATGGCTCGCCGCCGGCGACGACGAGCTGCCGCCACAACCGGCGGCCAGCACCGCCGCGACCACGACGACACCGGCGAGGGAAGCACGACCTTTGAGCCAATCTGACATCTGCGACCTTTCGGACAAGACCCGCATCGTATTCGGCTCTCTACGTCGGACGCGAACGGGGCGCCCCTGAGGGCGCCCCGTCGAAATACCTGAAGGAAAGAAGGACTAGAAGTCCATGTCTCCCATGCCGCCGCCCGGCATGCCGCCGGGCATACCGCCGGCGCCTTCCTTCTCGGGCTTGTCGGCAACGACGGCCTCGGTGGTGAGGAACAGCGCCGCGATCGAGGCTGCGTTCTGCAGCGCCGAGCGGGTCACCTTGGCGGCGTCGATGACGCCGGCCTTGACGAGGTCCTCGTACTCACCGGTTGCGGCGTTGAGGCCGTTGGCGCCCTTCAGGTTCTTGACCTTCTCGACGATCACGCCACCTTCCATGCCGGCGTTGACCGCGATCTGCTTCAACGGCTCTTCGAGCGCACGAGCGACCAGCTTGGCGCCGGTCGCAACGTCACCTTCGAGCGTTGCCGCGAGCTCGAGCACCTTGGCCTGGGCGCGCACGAGTGCGACACCGCCGCCGGGCACGACGCCCTCTTCCACGGCCGCCTTGGTGGTCTGCACCGCGTCTTCGATGCGGTGCTTCTTCTCCTTGAGCTCGACCTCGGTGGCCGCGCCGACCTTGATGATCGCGACGCCGCCGGCGAGCTTGGCTAGGCGCTCCTGGAGCTTCTCCTTGTCGTAGTCGCTGGTGGTGTCCTCGATCTGGGCCTTGATCTGGCTCATCCGGGCCTTGATCT
>CAZLEC010001036.1:0-1331 GCA_964558245.1 uncultured Burkholderiales bacterium
CCCGAGCTCGGGATCCGTCTCGCCCAACACGAGCGTGCTGCCCTTCTTCACGATGCCGGCCTTCTCGGACGCGATCTTCGCGACCGTCTCGCCCAACCACTGCGTGTGGTCGAGCGCAACATTGGTGACGACCGCGATGTCGGCGTCGACCACGTTGGTGGCATCCCAGGTGCCGCCGAGGCCGACCTCGATCACCGCGACGTCGACGGCGACGTCGGCGAACCAACTCATCGCGGCGCCGGTCACCACCTCGAAGTACGACGGATCGAGACCCAGCTCCTGCTCCACGAGCGCGACCGAGTGCAGCTGCTCGGCCAGCTCGCGGTCGGAGATGGGTTCGCCGTTCCAGACGATGCGCTCGTTGACGCGTTGCAGATGCGGACTCGTGTACGCGCCGGTGGAGTACCCGACCGTCGAGAGCAACTCCGCGATCATGCGCGTCGCGGTGGTCTTGCCGTTGGTGCCGGTGAGGTGAATCGCGGGGAATTCGAGCTGGGGCGAACCGAGGTACTGGAGGAGCGTCCCGATGCGCTCGAGCGTGGGGGCGCCGCGCTCGCGGGTGGGCGCGGGCACGCCGACGCCGGTCTCCATGTTGACGTGCGCGTCGAGCCAGGCCTGAGGCGACAAGCCGCCTGGGAAGCTCACGCGCTCGCCGGCGGTGCGAGCTCGACCTCGACCCGCAGCTCGGTCGCGACCGCAGTCGCGAGCGCGGCGATCTTGCCGGCCTCGCAAAGGTCGGGCTCGGCGAGTCGGAGGGCCGCGAGCCGCTCCGCCGTGTCGTGCACGACGACCCGCTCCACCGGCGTCATGAGCGAGACCTTGCGCTCCGACTTCACCTTCCGGACCGCGGCGAGCACTGCGCCGGCGACCTCGAACACCAGCGGATCAGCGTCGGCGAGACGCAGCCGCGCCGCGGTCGGCCACGAGCTGCGATGGATCGACCCCTCGGCGAACCACGACCAGACCTCCTCGGTGACGAACGGCATGAACGGTGCGAACGCACGGAGCAGGGTCGAGAGCGCGGTGCGCAGCGTGATCGCCGCCGACACGGCCTCCGGGGCGCCGACACTTCCGTACGCGCGGCCCTTCACGAGCTCGACGTAGTCGTCGCAGAACGACCAGAAGAATCGCTCCACGCGTTCGAGCACGCGCGCGTAGTCGAACACGTCGAACGCGGTCGTCGCGTCGTCGACGAGGTCGGCGAGCACGACGAGCATCGATCGGTCGAGCGGATTGACGATCGCGCCCAGATCGTCGTCGGCCGCGAGTTGCTCGCCGGCCAGCGTCGCGTTGGCGATGTTGAGAGTGAACTTCGAAGCGTTCAGGATCTT
>CAZLEC010001037.1:0-1325 GCA_964558245.1 uncultured Burkholderiales bacterium
CGCCTACTACGGCACCGACGCCCGGGCCTACTAGTTGCTCGCGGGCGCGCTGCTAGCCCTGACGCCCACGTTGATAGACCGCGCGAAGCGGTTCGCGCGCTCGGCGCTGATCGCCGCGCTCGCCGGCATCGGCGCGCTGCTGATCCTCGGATCGTCGTGGTTCGATCTCGACGCGATCGAACGCGGCGTCGCGGTCACCATCGTCACGTGCGTGCTCATCGTCGTGATCGAAGCGACCGCCGGCGGTTGGGTGAAGCGGCTCCTGTCGAGCAGCACGGCCGTGTACCTCGGCAAGGTGTCGTACGGGACGTACCTGTGGCACTGGCTCGTGATCCTCGTGGTGCTGCGCACGTTCCAGCCGAGCCCGATCGCGACGGTCGGGATCACGTGCCTGGTCGCGACCGCGCTGGCATCCTTGAGCTTCCAGGTCTTGGAGCGACCGGTGCGCACTTCGGCGCGCCTCGACCGGCATCGCCGGATCGTCATCGCGTCCGGCCTCGTCATCAGCATCGTGTCGGGGCTCGTCGTGATCCCGAAGCTCGTGGATCCCGCCCACGCGTCGTCGAGCTCGCACGAGACCTCGGAGCACCCTGTTCTCCAACCGGTCCCGAAGGATCTCGTCCTCCCGAACGAGAACCTTCCGTACACGAACTGCTACAACGCGCCGGTCACCCAGTGCACGGTCGTGACCGGGCCGGGCAAGCACATCCTGTTGATGGGCGACAGCCACGCGTGGATGCTCGTGCCGCTGTTCACGCAAATCGCACGCGACGAAGGCCTGACGTTGAGCGTCAGCGTCGCCGGCGCGTGCCCGTGGCAGCTCGACCTGAACACGCAATTCGAGAACACCTACTGCAAGGCGATGAAGGCCGACCTCTACCAGCGGGTCATCCCGGCCCTGCACCCCGACCTCATCGTCGCCGTGAACCTGGGCGGCTACTCCCAGCCCGGCAACTACTTCCCGTTCGAGGACCAGAGCGGCGCGCGCACCGGCTTCGCGACCGTCGAAGCCACCACGAAGGCTTCGGTGGCCGCCCTGCGTGCCGACGCGCCCGCCGTGCTGCTCGTGGAGCCGGTTCCGATCCCCAAGTCACCGAGCCCGTTCTTCGATCCCTACAAGTGCCTGCAAAAGGCCAAGGTGCAAGAAGAGTGCCGGTACACCGCCGACCCGTCGCCGTCGCCGGTTGACCAGCTGTACCGGGACGTCGCCGCGCAGAACAGCCACGTGTACTCGCTCGATCTCGATCGGCAGGTCTGCCCGCTCCTGCCGATCTGCGACCCCGTGATCGGCGGCCAGATCGTCAAGCTCGACCCCTCGCACCTCA
>CAZLEC010001038.1:0-1324 GCA_964558245.1 uncultured Burkholderiales bacterium
GCGGCAGCCATCGCCTCGGGATCGCGACGATGAGTGCTGATCAGACGCAAAGCGGCCCTTCCTGTTGCTGTCCGGTCGTGTTGGTGCCGATCGGCGGTCCGAGCTCGATGTCGCCCGTGTTGATGGTCATCTGCCCGCCGGCCACGAGGATGGCGAAGCGGTCCATGCCCCGCGGCGCGGGGCCGGCCTTCTTCTCGCCGACCCGGTTGTACTTCGAGCCGTGGCAGGGACACTCGAACCACTGTGAGGTCTGGCACCACGGGACTCGACAGCCGAGGTGCACGCAGCGCTGGTAGAGCGCGATCCAGCCCTCTTCCATCCCGGAGTAGGTGACGGCGCTGTAGACCTTCTTCGCGGCCGGGAGGTCTTCCTTCGGGTACTGCTGCACGTAGGCGCGGGCCTCGGGGATGTAGAAGGGCGCGGCGTGCGCCTCGATGTAGGCGAGGATGTCGCTCAGCTTGCCGGCCGCGATCTTGCCGCCGAAGCCCGACGAGCCGGTGGGCCACAAGAACCCGAGACACGCGGCGCCGAAGCCGGCGATCGAAAACCCGACGACGTATCCGAGGCCACGGTTGAGGAACTGGCGGCGGGCAACGCCCAGCTCCTCCTCGTCGACCGGCTCCCACCGTGCGACGTCGCCGCGCCCGCGTCTCGCGGGAACGTTCTCGAAGGTCGCGCGCGTGTCGTCGGCGCGTTCGCGCCCGGTGGTCTCGAGCTCCGTCGACGTCGACACCGCGGCCGGACCCGCTTCACTCCCGGAGTCGCGGTGCTTCGTCTCGCGCGACAGACCGCCCGTCGTGCCGCGTTGACGATTCACGGCGAGCACGAGGGTCGTGCCGACCGCGAGGGCGAGGATGACGATGATCGGGATGGCTACTGCCATCGCACGGCTCCTACAGCTCGAAGAAGATTCCTTGCTTGTCCCACGGGAACACGAAGTTGAATCCGGGTCCGCGGAAGAAGCATCCGATGATGACGAGTACGGCCCACATCATCAAGAACATCGTCATCATCGTGATGGCGAACTTGCGGTCGCTCGGCTTGTGCGACGGGTTCTTGTCGATATAGGGCGTGATTGCGAGCAAACCGAGCGCGATGCCCGGGATCAACACACCGGCGACCGCCGGGTTGAACATCTTGAGCAGCTCTTGCAGGCCGAGGAAGTACCACGGCGCCTTCGACGGGTTCGGAGTCGAGTTGACGTCGGCGAGGCCGAGCAACGGCGCCTTCACGAGCGCCGAGAAGACCGTGATGAAGGCCATCAGCGAGAGGATCGAGGCGAACTCGAGCACGAGCAGGTGCGGCCAGACGTGCACCTTGTCCT
>CAZLEC010001039.1:0-1317 GCA_964558245.1 uncultured Burkholderiales bacterium
CAGATCCGCACCCAGGAGATGCACCGGCGCGCCGAGTACGGCGTGGCCGCGCACTGGGGCTACAAGGAGCAGCGCAACCCGACCGAGGATCTCGTGTGGCTCCAGCGCATCGTCGACTGGCAGCAGGACACGACGGATCCCGGCGAGTTCATGCAGAGCCTGAAGATCGACCTCGAGCAGGACGAGGTCTTCGTGTTCACGCCCAAGGGACGCGTGATCACGCTCCCCACCGGCGCGACTCCGGTCGACTTCGCGTACGCGATCCACACCGAGGTCGGTCACCGGTGCATCGGCGCCCGGGTGAACGGCCGGCTCGTTCCGCTCGACTCGGCGATGCAGTCGGGTGAGACGTGCGAGATCTTCACGAGCAAGGTCGAAGGCGCGGGACCGAGCCGCGACTGGCTCCAGTTCGTGCACACACCGCGTGCGCGCTCGAAGATCCGGCAGTGGTTCTCACGCGAGCGTCGCGTCGACGCGATCGACGCCGGCCGCGACGAGTTGGTGAAGGCGTTGCGCCGAGAGGGCATGCCGGTGCAGAAGCTTGCCTCCTCGACGGCGATGACGAAGGTCGCCACGCAGCTCAACTACGCCGACCTCGACACGCTGTACGCGGCGATCGGCGAGCATCACCTGTCGGCGAAGGCGGTCGTGCAGCGAGTGCAGCGCGACTTGCGGGGCGGCGAGGAGCAACTGCCGGTCACCGTCGCCCGGCCGCCGCGGGCGCCGGGCCGGACGCGCGGGCACGGCGACGTCGGCGTGCACGTCGAGGGGCTCGACGACGTCATGGTGCGCTTGTCGCGGTGCTGCACGCCGGTGCCGGGCGACGAGATCATGGGGTTCGTCACCCGGGGCCGGGGCGTTTCGGTGCACCGCACCGACTGCGCCAACGCGTTGAGCTTGCGCACGCAGAGTGACCGCGTCATCGACGTCGAGTGGGACAACGACGCGCCGGGCAACTACGTGGTGTCGGTGGAGGTCGAGGCGCTCGACCGTTCGCGGCTGCTGCGCGACGTCGCCGACGTGCTGTCGGAGCACCACGTCAACATCATCGCGTGCACCTCCCAGACCCAGGCAGACCGGATCGCGCGGCTCCGGTTCGACTTCGAGCTCGCCGATCCCGGGCACCTGCACTCGATACTCCTGGCCGTGAAGCGCGTCGGCTCGGTCTACGACGCGACGAGGGTGTTGCCCGGGGCGCGCACCTGACTTCTCGGCCCGGTCGACGTCTCGCGCCGCGAGATATCCCGGACTTCCCGGCCCGGGCGCTTCAGAACCGGGGCCGGAACGCCGATTTCTAGGGCATGCAGCGGCCTGCTC